>JAISYY010000216.1 GCA_031269635.1 Tannerella sp.
TTCTGGCTCTCTGCGGGAGAGACAAAAAAAATAGAAATGGTCGTCAGGATAGACAATAAAACGCCCATTTCCGGCATATTTTTAAATCTTTCGGCCTGGAATGTGAAAATGCAAAAAATAAAAATCAGTTACATATAATAATTGATGATATAATTCAATATGAAAATATTAATACAATGGAACGGAATATATTTATAACAAGGTTTTTAATTGTTTGCATGATAATGATTTCCTTTACGCTTTTTGCACAGCAGGATGACGTAATGAGCGAAGCTTACCGGAAGATCTGGAATGTGGATGTGCAGGCAAAAATTGACCGTAACATCGAACAATACCGGAAAGCCGACACAACTATTGCATTGGGCGATATTCGTCCCGGAACGGAGGTGCTTGTCGAACAAATCTCACACACATTCCTGTTTGGCGGGAACATCTTCCTTTTCGGTCATTTCGATACTCCGGCGAAAAACAAAAAATACGAAGACACTTACGGCGCATTGTTTAATGCCGCTACTGTGCCGTTTTACTGGAAAACACTGGAGCCTGTGCAGGGAAAACCCCGCTATGAGGCGGGGAGTCCTTTTGAATACCGCCGCCCGGCTACCGATCCGGTTGTGGCGTTCTGCGAATCGAAGAACATCAATATGAACGGTCATGCGATTATCTACGGAATGCGCCGCTGGGGACATCCGGAATGGATGCCGGAAGATCGTAAGGCGATGGAAAAATGCTTTGAGGCGCACATAAAAGAACTTGCCATCCGTTATCAAGGGAGCATCCAACGCTGGGATGTGGTGAATGAACCCACAGACCAGGCCAATAGGGGAATAATGCCGGATGATTATACTTATAAAAGTTTTTTATGGGCAAAGAAGTATTTCCCCGACGTTGTTTCGCTTAATATTAATGATTCCGACATGCATTGGGAAATGAATCTGTATCGAAGATATTTGGAAATAGTACGTAATCTTATTGATAGAGGAATCAATATAGATCAGGTAGACTTACAGATGCACATATTTAACCCGGACGAATCGCGAAAGATTGCTGCGGGTGCTGATATTCTAACACCAGGCAAAATCTACGAAAGACTGAATTGCATGTCCGATGCGGGAAGGCCGATTCATGTAAGCGAAGTAACTGTTTCCGCACCGGATGAGACCGCTACAGGTCGGGCCATCCAGGCTGAGATAGCCCGAAATCTCTATCGGTTGTGGTTTAGCTATCCTTCGGTTATGGGAATAACGTGGTGGAATGTAGTGGATGGAGGAGCGGCGCCCGGTGAACCCTCCTTTTCGGGGATTTATGATAAGGCGTTGAATCCGAAACAGGTTTATCAAACGCTTGACAATTTGATTAACCGCGAATGGAAAACAACGCTGACCGTCAAAGCCGGTAAGGATGGGAGTATTAAATTCCGGGGCTTTAAAGGGAAATACCGCATAAGCTGGAAAGACAGGAAAAAGATATATGACAAAGAATTTATATTAAATTAAAAATGATATACTTATGAAAACAATTTTTACAACATTATTTATGGCAGTTATCGCCATACAACTTGCGGCTCAGCAGGACAATGTGATGAGCGAAGCGTATTGGAAAATCTGGAGTGGGGATGTGCAGGCAAAAATCGACAGGGATATTGACCTGTACCGGAAAGCCGATGCCGTAGTTACGTTTGATAATATTCCGCCGGGTACGGAAGTGAAAATCGAACAGGTCTCGCATGATTTTATCTTCGGCGCTCATATATTCAACTTCAATCAGTTGGGTACTTACGAGCGTAACCGGAAATACAAGGAACTGTACGGAACGCTGTTCAATTCGGCAACGATTTCGTTCTATTGGAAAAAATTTGAGATGCAACCGAACCGTCCCCGTTTTCGTGAAGAATACTGGGATACGGAAGAATACTGGAATCAGGCGAAAGAACCGAAGAATGAATCTCACTGGCGCCGTCCCGCATCCGATCCCGTTGTTGAGTTCTGCGAAAGCAAGGGCATACGTATGCATGGACACAACATCATTTGGGGTAATAACAGGTGGCAATACCCCGAATGGCTTTACGAAACATACTGTCCTGACGGGGAAAAGGAAAAACTGGCCAAATACAAATGGGATGAATTAAAGAAATTGACGCCGGGAGAAATTGCAGCGATGGCTCCGGTGTATTGCCGTAATATCAGTCAAATGTTTGAAAAACGCGTGAAAGAACTTGCCGGGTATTACGGCGGAAGGTTGCACAGCTGGGATGTGGTAAACGAAAGCGCCGTTGATTTCCACGGCAACAGTTATACCGGCGAACCCGTCAATATCAGCGCTTATAAACAGTTGATGGCAGGCGACTACGTCTATAAGGCTTTCCAACAGGCAGGCGTTGCCTTCCCCAAGCATGTACAATTAAACATAAACGATTATGCCAACAACGAAAATTATACCAATCAGGTGAAAGACCTGTTGAAACTTGGTTGCCGAATTGATATTATGGGATCGCAAATGCACCTGTTCGATCCGCAGCAATGCCTGGATATTGCCGCCGGAAAACAAATAAACAAATCCGGCCTGGTATGGCCGGATGGCGTTTGGAACACAATGGCGATATTATCAAAGGCAGACCGGCCGATTCACCTGAGCGAAATCACCATTACCGCTCCGGGCGACGATGAGCGCGGGCGGGCGATCCAGGCGGTAATTGCCCGCAACCTCTACCGTTTGTGGTTCAGCATAGAAAAGATGATGGGCATTACTTGGTGGAACGTGGTGGACGACTGCGGCGCTCCGGGCGAACCGACAACCTCCGGACTTTTTACCCGCAACATGGAACCTAAACCTTCGTATTTTGCGCTTGATAAACTTATCAACGAAGAATGGAAGACTGTTCTGGACATCAAAACCGAAGCCGGCAAAGCCGTTCGCTTCCGCGGATTCAAAGGGAAATATAAAATCTCATGGAAAGACAAGTCCGGAGACGAAAACACTGCGTATTTTTACCTGAAGGAAGACGGGGACGGCATTCCCATAAGATAAAGTAAAATGAAACGAATAACATATCCGTGGCAGTTGGTAATCATACTTTGGTTCGCTTATTTTCTTAACCAGGGTGACCGTCAGATATTCAATGTAGTCATACCGTTGATAAAAGCCGACTTACAGATCAATGACGTGCAAATCGGCCTGGTTGCCACCATTTTTACTTTTGTTTACGGTATTCTTGTGCCGGTTGCCGGGTTTGCCGGCGACCGGTTGCGCAGGAAATGGATTATCTTCTTCAGCTTGCTGATATTCAGCGCCGGCACATTGTTTACCGGTATCAGTAACGGGATCATCCTGTTGATCGTTTTCCGCAGTATCGCTACCGGCGGCGGCGAAGCGTTTTATTATCCTGCGGCGACTTCCCTGCTGGGGCAGTTGCATCAGAAAACACGCGCCACAGCAATGTCTATTCATCAGACTTCCCTTTATGCCGGAATTGTGGCAAGCGGTTTCATCGCCGGATACATCGGCGAAAATTATGGCTGGAGAATGGCCTTTCTCTCTTTCGGCGTGATTGGAATCCTCTGGGCCATGGTTGTCCTGTGGAAAGTACGGGACACGCCGATGCCTGCCGATGTCAAATCCGCGGAAACGAACGAAAGGGCAGGGGAGGGTTCCGTGACCTTCGTGGAGACGGTAAAAGCCGTTTTTTCGCGGCGGACGGTCTATTTCCTTAGTCTTGCTTTCGGATGTATGTGTTTTGTCAATGTAGGATATCTGACGTGGATGCCCGCATATCTTTATGAGAAATTCGGCATGTCGTTGTCCGAAGCAGGATTACATTCCACATTGTATCATTTTTTGTTTGCGTTTTTTGGTGTGATGGCCGGAGCGCGTATATCGGACAAATTAGCGTTCAAACGCAAACAAATACGCATGGAAATTGAGATCGCGGGATTGCTGTTCGGTGCGCCGTTCATTTATTGGATCAGTGTTACCAACGATACGGTATGGATGTATGTGGCTATGGGTTTGTTCGGCTTTTTCAGGGGCATGTACGATTCCAATCTCTTTGCGGCACTGTTCGACGTGATGGAACCCCGCTATCGCGCTTCGTCCATGGGCATTATGCTGGCATTCGCTTTTATCATCGGCGCTTTGGCACCGGTTGTACTGGGTTGGATAAAGACTGTCGCCGGTCTTGAACAGGGTATTTTGCTATTGTCATTCCTGTACCTTGTTGGGGCTGTCCTGGTTTTTACCGGGTTAAAATCATGTTTCAAAAAAAATTATTATCAAGAAATGAATCATTAATTATAAACATTCTTTAAAAATATGAAGATAATTGATATGAAAGTTCGCACGGTGGCTATTCCGATGAATTGCATGTTGCGGCACAATACGGGAGTTCACCCCGGTTATTTGATGAGAACAATACTCGAATTGATAACGGATGAAGGTATTGTCGGTCTGGGAGAAGTAGGCGGCGGGGATTCCCGTGCGGCTTTGCTGAAATTGAAACCGCGGATTGTGGGGATGGACCCTTTCGATTTGGAGGCAATCAAACTCAAGGTGTTGAGAAGTATTTATTACCTGTCAAATTCCCGTTTGTACGGAGCGATAGAAATAGCCTGCCTCGACATCATGGGTAAAGCCTGCAATATCCCGGTGAATAAACTTATCGGCGGGAAATTGCGCGACGAAATCCCGATGATAGCTTATTTGTTCTGGCGCTACGACCGTCCGGGCGGAGGCAACGACATGTACGCCGAAGATATGGCGGATTTGTGCGTGGAACTGAAAGAAACGCTCGGCGTTACCGCCATGAAACTGAAAGCAGGCGTTATGGATCCGATGGAAGAAGTGCGTGTATTGCAACTTTGCCGCCAGCGTATGGGTGACGGTTTCGGCTTGCGCATCGACCCTAACGGCGTTTGGTCTGTTGCAACGGCCGTTAAAGCCGGCCGCCGCATGGAAGAACTGGAATTGCAGTATTTTGAAGACCCCTCCTGGGGATTGGAAGGCATGCGCCGGGTGAAGGAACAGGTACGTATCCCCCTGGCGACAAACATGTATCCCAACAAATTCGATGATTTGGGACCGGCCATTCATTTGAACGGCATAGACATCATTCTCACCGATCTTCATTACTGGGAAGGGCCGCGGGGAGTGAAAGACCTCGTTGCGGTATGCCGGACGTTCAATCTCGGCGTGGCCATGCATTCAGGTGCGGAGTTCGGCATCGAACTGGCGGCGATGCTGCACACGGCCTCTACAATACCGGCGATGACAATGCCCGGCGACGCGCATTATCATTATCTCGAAGACGACATCATTGCAGGAGGGAAAATGCAATATGTTAACGGCGCCATCAAAGTGCCGGAAGGTCCGGGGTTGGGCGTTGAACTTGACGAGGAAAAAATGCAAAAATACGAACGCTATTACGAGGAACACGGCGATTATTATGCGCGTTTTCACCAGGACCCGTACCGTAAGGGCTGGTTCCCGAATGTCGGAGGCATTTAAAAAGGAAATATGTTATGGTGAAAGATTTGTTTTGTTTAAAGGGAAAAACGGCTTTGGTGACGGGCGGCGGACAGGGAATCGGACGGGCCGTCTGCCTGGCGCTCGCCGAGCATGGGGCTAACATTATAATAAATTACAAAAGTAACAGGGACAAAGCCGAACAGACACAAAAGGAAGTGTTGGAATCCGGCGTTAAATCATGGCTGTGGGAATACAACCTGGATTCGGAAACTCTTAAATCGGATTATTCGGATTTCTGCAACCGTATTTTACAGTATGCAGACATCCTTGTCCTGAACGCCTCCATCCAGATTCGTAAAGCATGGGATGAAGTAACGTTGAGCGAATTTAACAACCAGATAAATGTTAATTTGAGAACTTCCCTGGAACTGATACAGCATTGCGTCCCTTATATGGAAAAAAACCGGTGGGGCAGGATCATAACCCTGGGTTCGGTGCA
>JAISYY010000237.1 GCA_031269635.1 Tannerella sp.
GACAAACCGGTTATGGACTGAAACTTGCGGGATAACTTCCGGCGGCTGAGAGCAAGTTCCAATGCCAGATCGTCAACCGAATACTCAGAATTGTCCATGTTTTTTTCGACAGCCGACAGGGCTTTCCGTATCAATTCCTCATCAAGCGAAGTAGTAGTGATGCTGCTTGGCGTGATTTCGACGGTTTTGTGGAACAGTTTTTTCCGTTTTTCCTGCTGTTCGATCAGCATTTCGATACGGGTCAGCAGGACGTCGAAATTGAAGGGTTTGGCTATGTAGGAATCGGCGCCGGAACGGTAGGTTTCGATTTTGGTTTCGTCCGACAGTTTGGCAGTCAGGAGGATAATGGGAATGTGGGAGGTCCGGATGTTGTTTTTCAGGCGTTGACACATATCCAGGCCGTTCAGCACGGGCATCATCAAGTCCGAGATAATCAAATCGGGCAATTTTTCTATAGCGACAGACATGCCGTCTTTACCGTCGGCAGCCTGCAGGACGTTGAATTTGCCTTCAAACTGTTCCGCCAGGAAACGGCGCAGTTCCACATTGTCTTCCACAATCAGCAGCGTTTTTCGTTCCAGATTGCTGTTCGCCGCTTTTTCCGGTTGTCGAAATTCATGATCATGTATTTCTTCATTATCGGCGCTGTTGCCGGCAATCTGCAAATCCACGGGAATGGATACCGAAAAAACGCTACCTTCGCCGACTTCGCTGCTTAGTGTGATTTGTCCGCCGTGCAACTCGACATATTCCTTCACTAAGTGCAGACCAATTCCCGAACCGGTTTTATCGGGGTCGTTGTTCTCGCTCTGGTAGAAACGGTTGAAAATCACCTGCTGTTCCCTGTCGGGGATGCCGCAACCGGAATCCGCAACCTCCAGACGGACAAATTCCCGCCCGTTTTCCTGCACAAGCCTGACGGTTGTGGCGATATATCCTCCTTCGGAAGTGAATTTTAAAGCGTTGGAGTATAAGTTATTGATGATTTTGCGGACTTTGCTTTTGTCGAAACTCATGTACAGTTGCCTGACCTCGCTTTCAAAAGTGAACAGGATAGATTTGCTTGCGGCTACGTCCTTGAAGGCAAGATATACATACTCCGCAAATTTCACGAAATTGTCGCACGAAAGTTTCAGATTCTCCCCGCCCATCTCCAGCTTGCGGAAATCCAGCAGTTGATTAATCAGCCTCAGTAAGTCTTCGGCATTCCGGTAAACGGAAACAAGTCTTTGTTTCAGGTTTTCGTCGCTCAACTGCCGGATTATGGCGCTTAACGGAGTTATAATCAGCGTTAGCGGAGTACGGAATTCATGTCCGATGTTCGTGAAAAAACGCAGTTTGGTTTGTATCAGTTCCTCGGATTTTTTCCTGTCGATCCGGACAATCTGCAACTCGTTGCGCAATTTGATACGGTTGCTGTAAAACTTTAGTCCGGCAAAGAGTAAAAGCAGCAGGATGCCGGTATAGCCTGCATACGCCCAACCTGTTTCGTAAAACGCCGGTTTTTTGACGATAACCAGCCGTGTGATTTCGTCACTCCATATCTGGTTGTCTCCGGTTGATTTGACAAGGAATGTATATTTGCCTTTCCGCAGTTGGTTATAAACGGCAAAACTGCGGTTGGACGCCGTATAAATCCATTGTCCGTCGACTCCTTCGAGTTTGTAGGCATACCGTGTTTTGCCGGGATTCAGGTAGTTGAACGACGAAAAATCAATTTCGAGATTCGTTTCTTTCGGAAACAGTATCAGTTCCTTTTGCCAATCGGGATTTGTCTCCCTTTGATAGACCGATTCGCCGTTGATTTTTATGTCGGTAATTGTAGTCGGCGCTTTTTTACCAGGCATATCCAGATTGTCGGATGGGTTTAAAATACAAAGTCCTCTGTTGCCTCCGAAAGCAATCGAACCATTATGTATTTTAGTTGCGGCGTTTTTATTCAGTGAGTTAATGATAAGATCATTCCGGGTATCAAACTGTATCGAAGCGCCGGTCAGAGGATTAAATTCTGTCACCTGCCTGTTGCTTGACATCCAGATATGCCCGTTATCACCGACAATCACATTGAAAATTACATGGTTGTCGACATTGGCTTCCCGTGTATAATCGGTGAACTGTCGGCCGGTAATATCATAACTGTACAGTTGCCTTTCGTTTACGCAAAACCACAAATGTCCGCTGGTGTCGGCGCTGATACAGGAAATATAATTTCCCGGTATCCGGCAGGTATTTGTATTGTGATTCCGGCAGTTTATTTCATTTTCGTTCTGTGTAATTTGCCATAATCCTTTGTCTGCGGCGCTGACCCATATATCGCCGTTTCGGTCTTCGGTTATGCCGGTTACGGTTCCGCAATCTTCATTGACAATTTGCCATTTATCGTGTTTCCACAGGAACAGAGCGTCATTTGTCGCCGCCCATATAGCGCCGTTTCTGTCTTCGTACAGAAAATTGACAATCCGATTATTTCCCATGACGACACGCATGTCCATCACCCCGAGTATGGAGATTTTACCGTTCGATTTCCGCAAACGGTAAATATTCGGTACATATTCCGTGGCGACCCAAATTTCGTTCTGCGCCGAATAATTGCAAATGGAAGTGGCAAACTGGATTTCGGATATGTTCGATTCGCGGGTTTCCGATGTTTCAGGATTAAACAGGTATATTCCCAGCCGGCTTTGCCAGAGCCAGAGTTCGCCGTCCCGGTCTTCAAACACTTTATTAATATCGGAAGTGTATCCTATTCGTGTTTTGATGAACTGCAAAGGAAAATTGGTAATCGTCAAGCGGTTCGGATTGACCGCAATAGCGCCTTGTCCGTATGTCCCCAGCCAAAGATTTCCGTCATGGTCTTTCATGATATCGGAAAAGATATTTGTTTCGTTGTTGATTGTCGATGTAAATTCGTCGACCGGTACAATGCGGTTGCTGTCAGGCATAAATACCTTTACCCCTGCATACGACA
>JAISYY010000249.1 GCA_031269635.1 Tannerella sp.
CTCGACCTCTGCCTGATATACGAAGACCGGAAGTACCCGATAGAACTGAAAATCCGCTACGGCGACAAATACCTGGAAGAAGGCGTCGAGCAAACCGCCCGCTACATGGACCTGCACTGCTGCAACGAAGGCTGGCTGGTGGCATTCGACCGCCGCACGACCGTCAAGTGGGAAGACAAACTCTACTTCAAGAAAGAAACGCTGAACGGAAAAACAGTTACGGTGGTGGGCGTTTAATTAATTGTTAATGGTTAGTAAAAAAAATACAATATGAAACAGAAAACTTTAGTAATAGCACTATTCCTCTGTATCCTGACGGGATGCAATATTTCGGACAAACCGGTTGTCCGCGACGTATGGACGGTTGAACAGGCCAACGAATGGTATGCCCAACAAGGCTGGCTGCGCGGTTGCAATTTCATCCCCAGCACCGCCATCAATCAATTAGAAATGTGGCAGGCCGAGACATTCGACCCCCTCACGATTGATAAGGAACTCGGCTGGGCGGAAAGCATCGGCATGAACTGTATGCGGGTCTATCTGCATCACCTGGCCTGGGAAGTGGATAAGGACGGTTTCAAAAAACGCATGAGAACCTATCTGGACGTCGCATCCGGCCACAGTATCCGGACAATCTTCGTGTTTATGGACGATTGCTGGAACCCGACCTACGCCGCCGGACGGCAACCCGAGCCCAAACCGGGCGTACACAATTCGGGATGGGTGCGCGACCCGGGCGACTTGATTCATCAGGATACGACCCTGGTAGACGTACTGGAACCCTACGTCAAGGACGTCCTCACGGAGTTCAAAGACGACAGCCGCATTGTCCTTTGGGATTTGTACAACGAGCCGGGCGGCTCGGGTTACGGCGACCGCTCCATGCCACTTTTGCAGAAAATGTTCCGCTGGGGACGCACCGTCAATCCGTCGCAACCCTTATCGGCCGGCGTCTGGAACGGTGATTTGACAAACCTGAACCGCTATCAACTCGAAAACTCAGACGTAATCACCTACCATAATTACGAATCGAAGGAAAGGCATCAATTTGTAGTGGACAGTTTGAGGCGATACATCCGTCCGCTCATCTGCACCGAATACATGGCGCGGCGAAACAACAGCACCTTTCAGGATATTATGCCGCTGCTGAAAACAGAAAATATCGGCGCAATCAATTGGGGACTGGTAGCCGGCAAAACCAACACAATTTTTGCGTGGGATATGCCCCTGCCTGATGTGACGGAACCGCCGCTGTGGTTTCACGACATCTTCCGGAAAGACGGCAGCGTTTATTCGCAGGAAGAAGTGGATGTGATTAAAGCATTGACCTCCGAGCAATAATAAAAGTAATCATTCTTTTATCTTTACAGTCACCGTATTTGATTTTTTTGCATCTAATTTCGGCAAAGAAGCGCTTGTGCCGTTTGCTGTGCCCCAGTCGCCTAAATGCACATACACACCTTTACACGACGGATCGGGCAGTGCATCCACGGTCAATGCCGCTTCTGTACCTTGGGCGTTTACCTGCAAAGTAAAGGACAGTTTCCCGAATGGAGTGGCAATGTCTTTCAGGCTTGTTTTCATGCCTGCCTGCCGCCATTCGGGAGGAAATCCCTCGAGCAAGTGTAATTCGTTCCCTCTGTCCAGCGCCAGCAGATGCACCGCGAGACCGGCAAACAGGGCGCTTGCCCAGTTATGCGGCATGTCGCCCACATACTTGCTGGGCGTCAGGTCGCGGGGCGAATGTTCCTCGCGCCAGTTATAGACGGTAGAGGCGTGATTGGCAAAGGCGTACAGCGATTCCCGGGCACGCCGGCTCTCGCCCATCCACAGGCAGGCATGTCCGTAAAACCCGGCGAAATAAGTCCAGATGCCGTCGATAGCCCAGCCGGTTCCCATCACCATGCCTTCCTGAAGCGTGGTGTGCAGCATGTTCATGGTTCCGGTAGCCACGGGGTCATCCTGCGAAAAGACTTGTCCCGGATAGACACTCTGACAGAAAGCCCACTGCGCACGTTGAGGAAGGGAACGATGTTTCGGATCCATCGGAATTGGAAGATAACGGTTCCCGAACAAATCGGCGTCCATATCGCGTTCGGCCGCCTTTTTGAAAGTTGCAAAGAAGTCGTCGTATTCGGACTGCAACGCCTTGGCGTCCTTCTTTTCGCCCAGCCATTCTGCCGCCTGTATCATGGCTTTCAGTCCGGCCAGGCTCCAGTAGACATTCGTATATTCGGCTTTATCTTCGGCGCCCCAAAGACCGCCATCAATTTGCCCCGGAGGAATTAGCCCGTCGTCCAATGGAATGTTGTTTGTCCACGTTATTGCACGCAGTTCCCTGATGAAATCTACTGATTTCAGGAGTTTGCCCCATACGGATTTCAGCCAGGCCTTGTCCTGCGTCAGCAGGGCATGACGGACGCAAGTCCACAGCACAATGCCGTTCTCTTTCCAGTAAGTCGGATCCAGTATTCCGAACTTACCATTATCCTTCTGAAAAGACAGGGTATATTCTACGCCGTCGCGGGCAGCCGCTCCCCGGTCGAACATCGTTGCGGTTTCCAGCAGCGAAGCGCCGTCGGAGACCCATAACCCCCGGTAACAGGTCGGACCCACTTGGAAAGCAATCTTGCCGTTTTTGATTTCCCTGGCCTGCCAGATACCCCGCAGCGAAGCGTCTATCAGGTTCTGTATTTCCCTGTCGGGGACGGAAATGTGACCGTATGGAATATCCGTTCCCGTTTCCCAGTAGGTAATCATTTCGGCTCTGATGTCGTTGATATGACCGCGCAAGGCATCCGCATCGTTTTTAAACCTGCCGGCCAGTACGGACGGGCGGCCGTTGTCGTACAATACGACGATTTGCTTCGTTTCGCCCGGGGCAATCACGACCGGCTCCAGATTTATCAGGGTCTTGAAATCGACCAGATTTTGCCGGACATGCACCGGTTTCAAATCGGTAATTACGTGGGCCTGACCGTTGATAAGCGCCGTACGGCCGGTCACCCGGGTCTTTTGTTCGTAATTGGCATTGACAATCAATACCGGGTTCAATGTCTGCTTGCGCTTCGTCGGGTTGCTGATGGTTGTCAGTATCACGTCTTCCCGATTACCCTTGCTTGTAGGGGTCTGGTTCCGAATGTAATCCAGCGCTACGGCAAAAATTTCCTGAGTGACCGACATTCCCGCACAGGAGGCTTCGGTAATAACTAAAGGTACTCGCGCAGAATATAGCCGTTGTCCGGCGAATTTCATGTTTTCGTCGGCGAGGAACTGTATTGCTGTGCCGTATCCGCCCACATAGTTAAAAAATTCCCCTTTGCCGTAGTCGGTAAGTAACTGACCGAGCGGTCCGATTTGCGTTTTGCAGGTATCGTCAGGCAAGCCGATGCTTGATACGTGCCATTGCGGCGCATACCGGTAGTCTACTTGCTGAAACTGAGCAAATACCGGCACTGCACAAATGAACAAAAGAATGAGAATAACTGTTTTTTTCATGATGATAATGTTTAATTTGACAAAGATAGAAAATTTTTTCCCTTATTTTTTTTGGAACTTAAAAATTAATTAATATCTTTGTTTCATAAATTTGCGAATTGACTGACAAAGACAAAATGCCACTTTTTTCACTTGTATTCGTTAATTTTACAAAACTTATTTATACTTCTTATATTTATGAAAGGTTTTAATCTTTTTAGTGATTATTAATATCTTCATCACATTTTTCTACCTTTTTTTAACATTTTTTCTTACCCTTTTTCATACCCTTTATAATAGCTTTATAATTTTTGATAATTTAACATTTATATGTTGAGTTACCTTATTTTATTATTAAAATTCATACCCTTTTTCATACCCTTTTTTTACCTTTTTCTGTCCGATTATCCTCTATCCTTTATTCCATGCGGTTTTCATTTTCCATATTCATTGTCTTTGTCAGTCAATTCGATAAAAGGCTCCACGAATAAAATTTAAAAGTATGAAAAAAGCGAAAATAATTCTGTTTGGACTGCTGGTGCTCTTTATTCCGGCTACGTTCTCATTATGTGGGGACAACAAGGCGACGCCCGAAGATCCGGAAGATTCCGAAGTTC
>JAISYY010000264.1 GCA_031269635.1 Tannerella sp.
AATTTTTTTTACGTACTTTTGCCCGTGATTTTATTAATGAATACGAGATTAGAGTATTAAAACACATAATAATAACGGCATTAATACTGTTTTTTATAGGTTATGTCTTGCCTGTTATAGCGCTGAACTTGCCTTTTGTTCAGCGAAGTATGACGGATATTGCCGAAAGCGAACTGTCAAAACTGCTGGATACGTCCGTGAATATAGGCAATGTCGATATAAATTGGCTAAACCGCCTTGTACTTAAAGACGTCCGAATTGACGACCAAAAGGGTGAAACGGTACTAAAGGCCGGCAACATCACCGCCGGCTTTAAAATCTTGCCGGTTTTTAAAAACAAATGGATTTTAACAACCGTGCGCCTGTTCGGCGTCTCCTGTCATATAAAAAAAGACACGCCTGAGAGCGAAACAAACATACAGTTCATTATTGATGCATTATCGAAAAGTCCGCAGGACAATGACCGTAACGTTGAATTACAGGTTCATTCGATCGCCGTAAGACGCAGCAGCATCACGTATGACGTGCTAAACAAAGACAATACGAGGCAGGCGTTCAACCCGAATCATATTCATATCAATAATATCAGCGGGAAATTTTCACTTAAGGAGTATAGCAAAGATCATATCAATGCACAGATCAGCAAACTAAGCTTTAATGAAATATCCGGGTTGAATGTTGACAAACTATCCGTGAATATAGTAAGCAACAGGGATACGGCATATATGGAAAACCTTACGATTCATCTCCCCCATTCTTTCATTTCAATACCGTCGGCAGGAATCAGCATGTCCGGCATTGACAGTCTGCCGAAATTACTTGACAAATCCCTCTTGACGGTTCATATTGCCCCGTCCGAAATATCATTGAATGACTTTGCCGCATTTTTGCCGGTTATGAAAGATTTTTCGGAGAACATCCGTGTTTCGGCAAATATTTCAGGCTCCGTCAACGATATATCGTTAAATGACGTGGCGTTACGGTACGGTACGGAAATGTCTTTCTCCGGAAATATGGGACTGAAAGGGTTAGCCGGCAAGCATGACGAGTTGTATTTATTAGGCCAGGTAAAGAAACTGACTGTCACGACAGAAGGATTACAAAAAATAAGCCATAATTTCAGCAATCCGATAACCCTGCCCGAACCGGTAACAAAGTTGAACGAACTGACATTCGCCGGAGAAATTTCAGGTTTCACCAATCATCTGGTTACGTTCGGCAATCTTTCGTCGCCAATAGGTTCCGTTCATGTGGATATGCTGATAGGCAACAAAAATGAGTCAACGGTGTATCTGAAAGGCAACATCGAATCTTCGGAATTAAAGATACACAATCTTTTCAAGGAAGGCAATCCATACGGCAACGCCCGTTTCAAGGCGGAAATTGACCTTATAAAACCTGCCGGACAAAAAGTATCCGGCTCGGTAAAAGCACAGGTAAAGGAATTTAACTACAACGGATATGATTATGAAAACATCTACGTATCGGGAAAATTCAAAGAAAACGAATATGAAGGCCTGGTTCATGTAAACGACCCTAACGGAACGCTTGAGTTCCAGGGGTTGTTCCGGAACGAAAATGAGAAATCCGTTTTTGACTTCATTGCAAGTATCCGGAATCTTCACCCGGATAAATTGCATATAACCGACAAATACGAAAAACCGGAAATCTCGCTTGCCATCAATGCCAATTTCACAGGCAACAACCCCGACGATTTTGAAGGATCCATTGAACTGGAAGATCTGTCTTTTTATACTTCCACAGACAGTTTCGCCCTAAATGGCCTGCGCATAGAAACATCGAGCCACGAACACCCATACAAAAAAATACACATCTCGTCCGATATAATAAACGGAGAGATAGCGGGCGTTTTCTCTTTTTCATCACTTGCCCATGATTTGCTGAATACTTCCGGGACATACCTTCCGTCGCTGATAAAAACGGTTAAAGATAAAGATGTCACCGGTGAAGGCGAAAACAGGTTCGATTTTCTCTTTACCGTAGAAAATACGGAGAGCCTCTCCAGGATGTTAAAGTTGCCGGTAGCCATACTTCAGAAATCCGGCATTCGCGGACATTATAATAATGTTACGGACTCATTGATGACGGATGTCGACATCCCCCTTTTCAGCATCGGCAAAACAACATTTGAAAACGGGAATCTGCATATTGACAATGCAGGCAAATCGCTGAATGCAGAGTTAACCGTTTCACAGAACTACAAGGAAAATACGCACAATTACATCCGGCTAAAATCGTATGCTTTGGAAGATAGCATAAATACGGCGCTCTATTGGACAAATGATAAAGAAGACAGGTTTGAAGCCAAAATAACAGCATCCGCATTATTCGTCGAAGAAAACGATAATAAAAAACTGCGTACGGAAATAACGATACCGCCGGCACAGATCATACTGAAAGATTCCCTTTGGAACATTGAACCTGCTTCCATAACCGTTTCCGGCGGTAATATTTACATCGACAACTTTTTTATTACGAAAGACAACCAGCATCTGCACATCGACGGCGTCATTTCGGACAATCCGAAAGATTTGCTGTTCGTAGATTTAAAAGATATTGAAATAAGCCATATATTTGATGTGCTGAATATTCCTTCGCTTCAATTCGGCGGACGTACAACCGGCACGATTAATGCACACGATCTCCGGGGAAGCATGATGATTGAAGGAAGGCTCGAAGTCCGGGATTTCTCTTTCAACCAGGCCGTGCAGGGCAAATTGAATTTATCAAGCGAATGGGATAATGACCGGCAAGGCATCCTGTTATTAGGCTCCATCTATCCCAACGATTCTGTCTGGACAGACGTGAACGGATATATATTCCCGATAGGAGAAAACCGGGGGCTGTCGCTCTATTTTGATGCCAACCAAATAAATATCGCTTTTGTGCAAAAATATATGAAAACTTTCGCCCGTGACGTCAGCGGACTTGCTTTTGGCAATGTTCATCTTTACGGCTCCTTCTCGGATATATTTTTAGAAGGCACTCCTTATATCAGGGACGGAAATATGAAAATCAATGTCCTGAACACGTCATACGCATTTTCCGACACGCTTTTCATTGATAAATATGCTATCCGGACGAAAAACATGATCGTATCGGACAAAAACGGGAACAGCGGATCGGTAAATCTCAATTTCACTCATGAGAATTTCAGGGACATGAAATACGATTTGGATATAAAAACCGATAATTTGCTGGTATATGACATCCCCGAACGCGATAATCCTGAAATTTACGGACAGGTGTATGCCGATGGGACGGTGAATATAAACGGTACGGAAGATCTTATATACGTAAACGGAAATATACGCAGTAATGCCGGTACTTCCGTCGGGTTCAATTTCATGGAAAACTCGACGGTGGAAAATTACGATTTCATCTCATTCATTGATAAACCGGAAGATAAAAACCGCAGTTCAACGAATGAAAACGGCAAAGAGAATGTTTCCGGCGACAAGGATAATTCATCAATGGACTACCAGCTTAATTTCCTCATAAATGTCACCCCCGACGCCAAACTGGAACTGACAATGGATCCCGCTTCGGGCGATAAAATACGCGGTAGTGGAAGCGGAGACATACAGGTACGGTACGGAAGACAGAGCGACATGCAGATATTCGGGAATTACTTCATTTCGGAGGGCATATACAATTTCAGTCTGCAACAGGTCATACGCAAACGTTTTAACATACGCGACGGTAGCCTCATCTCATTCAGAGGAGATCCCATGTCTTCCAATATTGATATTAATGCCATCTATAACCTGACGGCCAATATACAGGACCTTGACGAAACCTTCATCCTGGAATCCCTGGAAACCGTCAATCCGAGCATTCCGGTCAACTGCGTGCTTAAACTCGAAGGACGGCTGCAAAATCCGGCCATAACGTTCGACCTCGAACTTCCCAATTCAAACAGCGAGCTGGAACGGCAGGTAAAGTCGTTTATTGATACGGAGGACATGATGACGCGGCAAATCATATACCTCCTCGTCCTCAACAAATTCTACACCCCGGACTATTCGCGAAATGACTACCGTTCAAACGAATTTAGCGCCGTGGCATCGTCGGCGCTGTCCGCCCAATTATCCGGCATACTCAGCAGTCTGACGGACAAGGTACAGATAGGCACAAACATCCGTTCCCGGCAGGACGGGGTAAAAGACACGGAAGTCGAAATGCTCCTGTCAAGCCAGCTGCTGAACAACCGGCTGTTATTCAACGGAAACTTCGGATATAAAGACAACACAATCATGTCAAGCGCATTTGTCGGCGAATTTGACCTGGAATACAAGCTCACACGAAGCGGGGAAATAAGCCTTAAAGCATACAATCATGCCAATGATTTATACCGGTACAA
>JAISYY010000303.1 GCA_031269635.1 Tannerella sp.
TGCCCGAAACGGTCGACGTATTTCTGTTGCGGCGCCTCGTACCCCGGCGGCATCTCGCCGGTCAGGTAAACGGAAGCGATTTCAACGTCCGGCGCAAACAGGGGCGACATGGCGGGGAAGAATTGCAGACACATCCCCGCAATATCTTCCGGCTCGATGCGGTTGCCCGTCAGGACACCTTTCAACTGGCGCGGGAAACGGGGCAGGAAAATGCGCTGGGCGGAAAGATACTCCAGCGGAAAAATGACCTGCGTCTTCAGTTTGGGCAACACGGCCACCGAACAGGACAGCCAGGGAGTCTCCGGCGCCGGTTCGCCCTTGCGGAACAGGCAAATATTCAGCAGCAGGGTGTGTTCGCTCGGATGATAAACTTCGCAAACCATGTACTTCGCCTTTTGCCAGTCGATATTTTCGTCCATTGCCAGGGACAGGACGCTGCCGCTTTCGTCCGACTTCACCCGCAGGACATCCCTGCGGAACGTCTCCGACCACTCCGTACTATGAGTAATCCGGGATGCGGCCGCCGAACGGACAAGGTCAAAATCGTAGCGCACCTGAGCGTTTGCCGCCCACAGCGCCATGCCGCATAAAACAGTGATTACAGTTCGTCTCTTCATAAGTATGATTCTTTTAAATGATTACCTGAACAGTTTATCCGCCGGAACAATCTGTTTGGGGACGTTCGGGCCTTCGTACCAGAGCATGATTTCACCGCCGCCGCCCTGCTTGAAATATTCCAGGCGAATGGGATGCAGACCGGCTTTCAGTTCTGTTTTCCCGGTAGTGGCGGATTCCCCGAGGCCGCTCTTGTTAATGACCAATTCCTGCCCGATATACAGTTTGCTACCGTCTTCCGAAAACAGGTTGAAGACATATATCCCATCCTCATCGACCTGGAGTTTACCGGTAAACGTCATGGCATAGTTCTCTCCATACCGGCTGCGCAAGGTTTGCAGGCCGGGACTGTTATGAAGTGAAAATTCGTAGCATACGCCTTCGCCCGCAGGCCGTAACAGGCGGAAATCCGGCATTTCCCTCATAACAGGCTGCTGATAGATTTTGAAATTCAGGCCGTGACCGGCTTTGGTGTCGGCCACGCGGTAATATGCCGTCACATTCGGGCTTTCTCCCTTTTTGGAAAACAAACGGGCGTTGACCACCGTAGAGCGGTCGACCGTAAGCGGTGCGGAATAAACATCCGATTCGCGCGTAGGGATGCTGCCGTCCGTCGTATAGCGGATGACGCCTTCCCCGCCGGCCGGCATCGCAATGTTCACCTCCGCAGGCCGGTCGACAAAGAGCCGCCCGTGAGGTTTGTCTTCTACCGGGAAAACCGGCGGCGGAAGCAATACGAGGCCCTTCCAGAGGTTGTCCGGTTCGTCAAACCCGGTAAAGGCAGCCTTCGCAGGCCGTCCCGTCCATTCGTAGGGGATGTCAAGCCCAAGGGCGAAAGCGACGTTGGCGGCCATGTCAAACACGTACATCTGCTGCCTGATTTCATAGTTCTTCCTGATGCCGGCGCCGCTGAAGATGACCGGTACGGTCACTTCCTCCCAGGCCGCATCGCCATGACTGTGGTAAATACCGCCATGGTCGGAAACAATCATGATCATGGTGCGGCCGGCGATACCGGCGTCGCGGACAGCGTCGACAATGATGCGCACCCACGTGTCGGCCTCCTTAATGCCGCTGATGTAGCCGGGCGACATGTGCCCTTCGCGGTGGCCGTACCCGTCGATTTTGTCTAAGTGGACAAAGAGAAACGCCGGCTTTTTCTCCCGGATATATTCGGCCGAACGATTAGCCGTTTCGATGGCGGACGGTTTCGTCTCATGCACGTTCAGCAGTTCGGGTTCAAACATCAGCCCGATAGCCCACCACTCGTAAATGGCGCCAATCTCTGCGTCGGGACGCTGGTCGCGCATGATGCGGAAGATATTGGGAAAGCGGAAATTCTCCGTCATCACGACCGGCGCCACGTCCAGGTTACGCATATACGAACTCCCGTCCCAGTGCCAGATAGCCGGCCCCGATATTTCCGGCCCGGCGCCGTAGAACATCGTGTTCCAGTTGGGCGTGCTCGTACTCGGCGCCACCGTTCGCACCCCGTAACTGACCGCACCGTTGCGGATCAGACTGTCCATACACGGCGTATCCGCCATTTTCAATCCCTGTACACTTAAACCGTCGATACCGATGACCACCACATGGTCGATTCCCTGCGGATGTTTTACCTCCCCGCACGCCGCCAGCAAAAGACTTACGATTCCAATATAAAAAAAACTGCGTAGCATGATTTATTTAAATTTATCTGTTTCGATTTTTGTTTTATGCATGATATTGTATACCATTCTTTGTTTTTATGTTAGTCTGCGGGCAAATATACTGAAAAAATTAAAAACAAACCGCCCGGACAAATCTTTTTTAAGAATTATTTTACGCGGCACAATAACCGTCCGGCTGTATAATCGTGAATAACAGCGTATTTGTGTCCATTTCCGGGGCATTATTGCCTGCCG
>JAISYY010000359.1 GCA_031269635.1 Tannerella sp.
TGCAAAAACGCCCGAACTTTTACCTTTTTGCGCTTCCAGCGATTCCTGATTGCCCGAATCGACAAACTTGAAATTGTCTGTGTCCTTGAACAGGGAAGCGTATTTTTCCGTCCGGTCGATGATCACTATTTCGTGCACATTGTCGTCTTTAATGGACGAAAGCCACAACGGAACGAAAACCAGCGCGGCAAACAGAAACGGAGTAAGTATGGTAATCAGAAAGAAAGATTTCTTGTTTACTCTTCTTAAATATTCGCGTTTAATAATAATTCCTGTCTTTTTCATATTCTTTTAATTCTAATCTTTAATTCTTAATTCTTAACTCCTGATCCCTGACAACATTCAGGAACACCTCATTCATGGACGGCAATTCCTCTTCAAATGACATTATTTCATTTCCGCCGGCAAGCACGGAAATCAACTCCGAGTTAGTGATTTCCATTTCCTTGCGGATCCTGACCGTATGCTTGTGTTCATCCCGGAAATCCGAAATCACCGTGAAATAATCCGGGCGGTGAATCAATTCATCGTTCAGGATATTGACTTTAAATGTATTGGATTTGAATTTCCTGCGCACTTCGTCCACCTGTCCCGACAGGACCACTTCCGACCGGTTGATGAGCGCAATGTCATCGCAGATTTCTTCTACCGAAGCCATGTTGTGGGTCGAAAAAATAATGGTTCTGCCGGATGCTTTCAGTTCCAGTATTTCTTTTTTCAGCTGCTCCGTATTAATGGGGTCAAAACCGCTGAACGGTTCGTCGAATATCAGCAATTCCGGCTCGTGGATAACGGTTACGATGAACTGCACTTTCTGCTGCATGCCTTTCGACAGTTCTTCGAGATTTTTATTCCACCAGTTCATAATGTCGAACTTTTCGAACCAGATTTTCAGGCGGCGTTTCGCTTCCGGCGCCGTCAAACCTTTCAATTGGGCAAGATAGACGGCCTGGTCGCCCACTTTCATTTTTTTGTACAGCCCGCGCTCTTCCGGCAGATACCCGATACGATAAATATCGGACGGTTGCGACAGGTTCCCTTCGATATAGACTTCGCCGCTGTCCGGCGCTATGATACGGTTGATGACACGTATCAAAGTTGTTTTCCCAGCTCCGTTCGGACCCAACAATCCGAATATTTTCCCCTGCGAAACCTCTATGCCGACGTCGTTCAATGCGCGATGGCCGGCAAACTGTTTAACAATTCCTTTTGTCTCTAAAAAAAACATAATTCTCTCTCTATTTTTAATTCCTTATTATTCATTCTTAATGCTCAATCCTCATCCCATCCCCGTAACGATTCTTTCTCCCAGCTCTTTACTCAGCAAATGTTTAATAACATCCAGGTCGATTCTCTCTTTCATCAACGCTCTGCATTTATCTTCGTTGTCCGGCTCTTCTTTTATTTTCCTGTTTAATTCTTTTATCCTTTGATTGATATAAGCGTACTTTAATGTAAAAATCTCATGGATTACCTGCCGTTCGAGCGCTTCGCGTTCTTTTAATTTTTGCTTTTCTTTTTCTTCGTCTTTTTTGATTCCCGTATCATCTTCCGGAGCAATAAAATATTTGCTCAGTTGATATTTGGAACTTATCATATCCGTTGCAAGTCGGCTTATATCGCTGTCCGGATTTGCCAGGAAATATTGCTCTGCAACAAAATTTTCGTTTCTGCTATTGGTGACAGCCTCTTCGAGTACGCGCTCGTAAAGTGGCGTCTGCAATTTTATAGAGTCACTGTCAAGTTCCGATTTAATATATTGGGCAACGGTTAGAGGCTCTTCAAAAAGGGGCTTTTCGCCATACTTGATAACATATTGAATGAGCGAAGCCTCATATTTTTTGAAAGGAGACGGCCTGTTTCCTGTCTTGCCGTCATTTTCCGGTTTCCGTTCTTCATTACTGTTATCCGCATCTTCCGGTTTTGCTGTCGCAACCTGTCCGGGAGCAGTCGGAGATGAAGTTCTTACCGGCCTCCGGAGGCGTATCCGCAAAACTTCGTTGATAAGCACCTGTTCGCGTTCGTCAAACAGATAACTGCATTCCTTGATATAAACGGAACGTATGATGTTGTCCGGTATGACGGCTACCGACTCCATAATATTCCTGATCAGAGCGGCTTTTTTGATCGGGTCGTCGGAGGCGTCTTTCATAAGCAAATCCACCTTGAAGCGGATGAAATCAACTTCATGCTCTTTCATGAAAAGATTAAAATCGAACGAATTGCGCGAGCGGGAAAACGAATCGGGATCTTCGCCTTCGGGCAACAGCACGACTTTTACGTTCATTCCTTCTTCAAGAAACATGTCGATACCCCTGACAGCCGCCTTTATGCCTGCCATGTCGCCGTCATAAAGCACCGTGATATTGCTTGTGAAGCGGTGAATCAGCCGTATCTGTCCATGCGTGAGCGCCGTGCCGGACGACGCCACCACGTTTTCAATGCCGGCCTGATGCATCGAAATCACATCGGTGTAACCTTCTACGAGATAACATTTGTCGGCTTTCACAACAGACTGTTTGGCGAAAAAAATGCCATACAGTTCATTGCTTTTGTGATATATTTCGCTTTCGGGAGAATTAACGTATTTAGCGACTTTTTCTTTCTTTCCGAGGACACGCCCGCCGAAGGCGACTACCTTGCCGCTCAGCGTATGTACAGGGAAGATCACACGCCCGGAGAAACGGTCGAAGACCGCGCCGTCATCACGCTTGTACACAAGTCCGGTTTTCAACAGGTATGTCTCATTATAGCCATTCTCCAATGCCGTTTTATACAAATCGTCGCGCTTGCTGAGGCTGTATCCGAGCTGGAATTTGCG
>JAISYY010000377.1 GCA_031269635.1 Tannerella sp.
GGGCAAAACACTTATAATCAACAAATAAATGCCGATTTTGCGAGTTAAAAGTGTTTGTGTACTATGCATGTCTGTATGAGATTTTTTTGCAAAGATATAAAATATTTTTGATATAAAAATATTTTTGGGTGTAAATTGGTAACTTTTTTTGGGAGGGGCAAATCAGATTTTCACGCCGAACGATCCGGATCTATAATTTTACGCATCAAAGGGATATAGATTTGCCGGATCATCGCTTCTTTAATACTTGAATTTTTTTTATCTTTGCCGGCTCTAAACAAGTTAATGATGGCATTGAATAAAAAAACATATATCCTTCTGCTATTGAGTATTGCCTGGGCTACACTGATTTTCTGTCTTTGTATCATGCCCGCGGATAAAGTACCGAAACTCGGATTTCGATTCATGGACAAGGCGGCACATTTCGGAGTGTTCTTTGTACAGTCCGTGATGTTGAGTTTGTTGTTTAATTTTC
Source organism: Tannerella sp. (assembly GCA_031269635.1). Classification (GTDB taxonomy): domain Bacteria; phylum Bacteroidota; class Bacteroidia; order Bacteroidales; family Tannerellaceae; genus Tannerella. The sequence goes on from JAISYY010000377.1 coordinate 476, forward strand.
AGACACGCAAAAGATATTTTACAATCATTTTGTTATCAACACTTATGGTGTTCGTTTACGGCGGATTGATTGAGATTCTGCAAGCCGGATTTTTCAATCGACAGGGCGATATTTATGACTTGATTGCCGACGTGTTCGGTGGATTTGTCGGAGCAATGTTTTTCCCGACTTTTATCAGACTGTATAATTTTTTGTTTAAGGGATGAAAAATAAATAAGGTGTAACAATTTCATGAAATGTAACGATAACAGGCAAAAATCCTTGACGGGACAAAGGAAAAACCATTATATCCTGTTTATTTTTCATCATTTAAAAAGCATTAGGCGATTCTCTTTGCTCCCCCTTCCGTAAAAAAAAATATTGCAACTTTTTGAGCAAATAGATTTTGCCCGCAAAAGAAACATGTCAAAATAATGAAATACTTTTTCATTTAAGATTCTCCTTTTCCATTAACTCGGCTATTTTACGTTCTCTCCACGCTTCTCCCCATAAGCCACGACGGTAAATACTAAATCCGTGGCACAATAATCCTATTCCCCAACCGAATAAGGGCCAGAAAAACCACCAATAGTGCGATGAAGACAAATAGTTTATTAAAAATAATCCTGCATTGACGAGGCAATATGTCAGCAGGTGCGAATAAAACCCGCGGAGTTCATCGACTCTGCGTTCTGCTCGCTCACGGAGTTTGTTGTTACTTTGTTCCATTTTATTTATTTTTTAATTAAATTTATGGTACAAAGATAAATAGGTTTATTGCAAAAACCAAGTTTATTTAAAAAAAATTATATTCTGTGTTCGATATAGAGCAATTCTTTTTTACCCCCCCTCCAAAAACATATTGCAACTTTATTGCAATATCAAAAAAACTTTGTATATTTGCAGCGCAAAAAACCGATTACAGTATGGACAAACAGAAAAGAAATACAAAAACCAAACAAATGGTGACGAACGTGTTACTTAATTCTCCTTCGGCGCTTTGCCATGAGGATATCGAAAGGGAACTCTCCGGCAAGATAGACAGAGTAACGATCTATCGCATCCTGCAAAACTTCTGCGACGAAGGGAAAGTACACAAAATCACGAGTGGAGGCGGGAAGACGTATTATGCCCTGTGTCGCCACTGTTCCGTAGGGAAACATGACGACAATCATCTGCATTTCCATTGCCTCCGCTGCAATACGGTTTCGTGCCTGGACGAAACGGTCGGCACGCCGTCGCTCGCCCCGGGGTATGAAATCCGGACGGTCTTCTGTACCGTATCAGGATATTGCCCGAACTGTTTAAACGAACAAAATGAAAAGGTTAAGGTCTGACATAATAAAGATCGGATGGCTGTTGATGCTTGTTTTGGCATTGCCTTTTGCCGTGCGGACGGTTCATGCCTGCCTGTGTTCCGTTCATGAAGCAGACGGGGGAACGCATCATGACTGCGCGACCTGCGCTACTTGCCGTTTTTCGCTGTCTTTCTTCACGGGAACGGAATCGGTAAAATGCGACGTCTTCCTGCAACTGCTGCCCTTTGAAATCTTTATTTACGGATGCGGGATAAATCCCCAAACTCTTTATTCATACTTCTTGCGGGCGCCGCCCCGGTCATAAGTTCCATATTACGCACATGAGGACAGATTCATTGTCCTTTAAACTCTTTTTTTGTAACTCAAATAAATAAGATCAGGTATGTACTTCAGATATATTTCGGTCATACTGATGTTTGTATATGCTTGTTTTTTGTCGGCACAGGAAACGGATTCGCTCAAAATGAAAACATTGGACGAAGTTGTCGTGTCAGGTTCTTACCGCAAGAGTATCGAACGGAATACGGCTTTGACAGTCCATTGGGCAGATAAAGATTTTCTTGACGAACATTTTACAGGCAACCTGATGCAAACATTAGAGTATGTTCCGGGAATCCATTCAATGGATATAGGTTCCGGTTTCTCAAAACCGATGATTCGGGGCATGGGATTCAACCGCATTGTCGTTGCCGAGAACGGCGTCAAACAGGAAGGACAGCAATGGGGAGCAGACCATGGCCTCGAAGTGGACGCTTTCAACGTAGAACGTGTGATTATCCGCAAAGGACCTTCCTCGCTTTTGTATGGCAGCGACGCCATGGGAGGCGCCATAGAAATTGTGTCCCCTCCCGCGCCGGCGGAAAATCAGGTTTCAGGCGAAGCCGTCTTTCTGGGCAAATCGGTGAATGAAACGTTCGGCGGCTCGTTCATGCTGGGAATAAAGAAAAACGCATGGCATGTCAAATTGCGATTCTCCGAACAGCATTTCGGCGATTACCGGATACCGGCCGATACGGTCGTATACCTTACCCAGCGCCTGCCCGTTCATGACAGGCGATTGAAGAACACGGCAGGTCTCGAACGCGATGCCTCGGCCTTTGTCGGATATGCGAAAGGTTACTATCACGCCAATTATGCCGTCAGCAATGCCTTTCAGCAAGTCGGTTTCTTTCCGGGCGCGCACGGCGTCCCGGACGCATCCCGCCTGCAAGACGACGGAAGCAGCCGCAATATCGACTTGCCGTACAGCCGGGTCAACCATTTGAAAACGACCACCCGCCAGCAGTATGCAACGGAAGATTTCCGCCTGTGCTGGGACGCCGGTTTCCAGCATAATCACAGGGAAGAATGGAGCCTTTTCCATACGCATTACGGCAATCAGCCCGCGCCCGGAAAAGAACCGAACAAAGAACTTGAATTTTCACTGTCCACACTCAGTTCTTCCCTGAAAGCAGACTGGTCTGGCGCGGAACGGTGGACGCATACCGCCGGATGGGACGTACAGTATCAGCAAAATCGCATTGCAGGATATTCCTTTCTGTTGCCCGAATACAGGCGTTTCACGACCGGCGGTCTGTGGTTAAGCGTTTTTCGCCCGAACAGCCGCCTGTCCGTCAGCGGAGGCATCCGGGCGGATTACGGAAAGATGAACGCCTCTGCTTACCGCGACGTCCATCTTGAGACTTATTTGCGGGAACGGGATTATCCGCAGGACGTTATCGAAGCATACAAATGGCGGAGTTATCCCGTAGACCGGCATTTCGGAGACATTTCCGGTTCGCTGGGATTCGTTTGGAGAGTCGATGAGAATCATCTGCTAAAGGCCAACGTCGGACGGAGCTTCCGTCTGCCGGGAGCGAATGAACTATCTTCAAACGGAGTGCATCACGGCGCTTTCCGGCATGAACACGGCGACGCTTCGCTCAAAAGCGAACAGGGCTGGCAGGCGGATGCTTCCTATAGCTACGAAAACGAAGGTATATGGCTGTCGGCAAGTCCTTTTTTCAGCTGGTTCGACAACTATATTTACCTCAAACCGACGGGCGAATGGTCTATATTGCCTCATACCGGGCAGATTTACCGCTATACCGGCGCGAAAGCCCTGTTTGCCGGCGCGGAAATCGAGTTCCGCATGGATCTTCTTCGCTGGCTGACATATCAGGCGACGGGAGAGTATGTTTATACGCACAACGCGGACGAGCATACGCCCATGAGCTTTTCGCCGCCGGCATCCATGCGCCACTGCATGATATTCCATCTGAAAGCGTTCCGCTTCCGCGCGGAAGTTCAAAATATCGCCGCACAAAACCGCGTGGCGAAGAATGAAGACAGAACAGGAGGAGCTAATCTTTTTCATGCAGGGGCGACGATGTATTTACCCGTGAAGGGGACGAGAGCCGAAATCGCGCTTTCTGCCCAAAATCTGTTTAATACAAGATACTTCAATCATTTGAGTTTTTACAGGAGAGTTGAAATTCCCGAACCGGGAAGAAATTTACAGTTATTAATTAAAGTACCATTTAAATTAAAAAAGAAATGAAATCAAAAATCTTATTTTTTATTGCCTTGACAGCCGCTTTGTCATTCACGATGAACGGTTGCAAGGAAGAGAGCGACACAACCAAGCCGGTTATCCGGCTGATAGAACCTGCCGAAGGCGATGTTTTGCAAATCGGCGACGAACATGGCGTGCATTTTGAAGTTGAATTTTCGGACAATGAAATGCTGGCCTCCTACAAGGTGAACTTTCATCCCAATTTTGACGGACACGGACACACGGAGACAAGAGCCGGCGAAACTGCAGAAACCGTTGATTTTGAATATGACAAATCATGGAATATCTCCGGAAAAAATGC
>JAISYY010000397.1 GCA_031269635.1 Tannerella sp.
TTACTGTTATATGATTATGGCAATAGCAGTTGCCAGTCGCCTACATCAATCCATCTGCCGAATTTATAGCCCGCTTCTTTAAATTCGGACGCTTGCCGGAATCCGAATTTTTCATGCAGCCTTACACTTTGCGGATTAGGCATGGTAATACATGCTATGACCGTATGTACAGGCATTTTCTTCAGCGCTTCAAGCAGGGCGGTCATAAGCAATACGCCTATCCCTCTGCCCTGCGAATCCCGGTCGACGTATACCGTAGATTCCACCGCATGACGGTATGCTTCGCGTTTTTTCCATGTCGAGGCATAACAATACCCCAGTATCCGGCCCGCTTCTTCGTATACCAGGCAAGGATATTGCTCTGCAACGGCGCTGATCCGTTTTCGCATTTCCGTTTCCGGTACGGGTTCCGTTTCGAACGTGATATCCGTGTTTTCGACGTAGTAATTGTATATGTCGGCGATACCGGCGGCATCTTCCGGTTTTGCGTTTCGCAGGGCGTTTTTGTTTGTCATTTTCAGAGAAACGGTTTAATCAAACAATCCTGAAACCGATGCGTCGAAGGCCTTCTGCCACATCATCACCGATGTTTACCGCCCGGACGGTGAAATTTTTAAATTCACGGCGTATCCGGTATCCTCCGCGTTGTTCTTCAAATGTTTCCGGCGATTCCTTTAGCCGGTCGCTGTCTTCCCGGACAGGATAAGTGTGTGTGACGGCTTCAAAAAATAGCTGTTCGTTTGATTTGCCGCTACCGTCGATAAATATCTCCGCAGGCATCGGAGGCGGGGGAATATCATCGGGATACCAGTCCGGCAGAATATCCAAGTCAAAGAAATTGCAAAATTCATGGATACAGGCAGCCGTTCCGTTCGCTTTACCGTCGGACGAATATCCCGCTATGTGCGGAGTGCCTATGAATGATCCGTTTAGCAGGTCGCGGTCAGGATTCGGTTCGCCTTCCCATACGTCGAGGATATACGCGGATATGCGGCGGGTTTGTATGGCCCGTTTTAATGCATCCGTATCCGTTACCGGCCCGCGTGAGGTGTTGATAAATACGGCGCCGGGTTTCATTTTTGCAAAGAAATCATCCGTTGCCAGATGACAGGTCTTGTAAATGCCTTCTTTCGTAAGCGGCGTATGGCAGGTTACGATGTCGCTTCCGGACAGTAATTTATCAAGTGCGGTAAATGCCGCTTCACCTTCGCGTTCCGCACGCGGAGGGTCGTTCTGCAATACACTCATGCCGAGCGCTTCCGCCGCCCGCACAACTTTGCTGCCTACGTTTCCGACGCCGATAACGCCAAGCGTCAGGCCGGCCAGCTTGAATGACTTTTCTTTCGCCAGTGTCACGATAACGGCCGTGATATATTGCTGTACCGACCACGAATTGCATCCCGGCGCATTTACCCAGCGGATACCGGCTGCTTCGCAATAGTCCGTATCAATATGGTCAAAACCGATCGTCGCGGTAGCAATGAGTTTTACGCTGCTACCTTTTAACAAGGCTTCGTTACATTTTGTTCTCGTACGTGTAAAAATCGCATCGGCATCGCTTACATCCGCAGCCGTTATTTTAGCTCCCGGCAAATAAACAATATCTGCGTAAGGCTCCATCACGCCTTTAAGGAAAGGTATTTTGTCGTCAGCTATAATTTTCAGTCGTTTCATTTCTTTCATTCTTAATTTTCCGCTTGAGGCAGCCTCGGCAGACGGGACTGCCGATTCATTTAAACCGTTCGCGGTAAGCCCACAGTCCTAACGCGGGATTGGAAATGTAATATATTTCTTCGCCATCGACCGTATTCCAGCCGTCTTTTAGCTTTTGGGGGTTGTATTTCTTCATCATCCCGTCCAGGCCGGCATAATTGAACCCGGCGCTTTCAATTTCTTCGCGCGTAAGGTGTCCGGGGCAGTACGTGATATGGAAACGTCCTTCGGATGTCCCGTGAATCAGGTGAGCGGCTACGCCGAGGCTGTTTTGCAAGTCTTCGTTTTCTTCGACATATTTCAGCACCTGCGGGGTGTGAACGTAACCGTATTTGCGGATGAGCCTGTCGTTCGCCGGATCTTCACCGAACTGATGCAGTCCCGGCGCCAATACGATTAATTCTCCGCCGTCGGCAATTGCCATACGGGTACGGTAGATGCTTTTATTGCCGAGCCACGTGCTGCGAAATTCTTCGGGATCGAGGTAGACAACTACTTTTTTCATTTCCCTGTCCATCATGCGGAAATTTGTTTCGAGTGATAATGCCGCCGCTTTATCGAAACATTCAAAATCGTCGCCTATATAAAGTCCGCGCATCTGCAACCCGCCGGCGCCTTCCGATATCACGGTCTGCAAGTAAACAATCGGCAGGTTGTTTGTGAAATTGTCGGATGCATAATTAAGTACTTTCCTCACAGGCCCTGACGCCCGTCCCATGATACGTTCCATGCCGTAAACCGCTCCGATAAAATGACTTTTATTGATACATTCCGGCCCTCCGACGCCAACGAAGATGTTTTTATTATAGTTTGCCATCCCGATAACTTCGTGAGGCACTACCTGACCGAGTGAGAGTATGAGGTCGTAGCCGCCTTCGAGCAACAGGCGGTTCACCTGCACCGGTACGGGATAGTCAATCGCCCCTTCGGATATTTCCCTGACATATTCCCCGGGAACGGTTCCTACGGTGACGACGTCTTCACGCCAGTTGTGTACGCGGAATAACGATTTCGGTATGCCGGGAAACATTTTTCCGATCTCCGCTTCAGTCATTGGGAAATGTGTTCCTAACGCAGGGAGTATATCCGTGAGCCGGTCGCCGTAATATTCGTAAGCATACTGCGTAAGTTCGCCCGCCCTCGAATGGAAGCGTGTGAAATCGGGGGGTATGGCAAGCACTTTCTTCTTCGCGCCCAGTTGGTCGAAAGTTTCAAATAAGGCTTTTTTGATTTCTTCACTGCTGAACGCTTTTTCCGGCGTGCCTTGTTCGTAATACAACATATTATTTTTGATTTTTTATGAATGAATAACCGGGATACGCTCCGCTACACAGAGCATATCCCGTTTTTCAGTTATGAATAACGATTATCTTAAAACTCTTGCGTTTCCTCCCCAGATACTCCATACCTGGTCTTCATCAGCCGGTTGTCCGTAATCGGTCAGGAACGTGGTAGCAAGTGCGCCGGTAGCCCACCCGAACTGCGGCCATTTTTCAGGATCCCACCCTTTCAATATGCCGTACAGCAATCCACCTACGAATCCGTCGCCGCCACCGATACGGTCGAGCACGTTGATAGGCCGCGGTTCGACAACATACCAGTCTTCTCCTTCGAGCATGATGGCGCCCCATAAATGGCTGTTTGCACTTATCACTTCGCGCAGTGTCGTGGCAAAAACCGATGCGCCGGGGAAGGATTTCTTTACGTTCCGGATCATGCCTTTGAAACTTTCTATTTTAGCGCCAATATCTTTCCCTCCTGCTTCGGGGCCTTCGACGCCGAGACAAAGTTGGAAATCTTCTTCGTTACCTACCAGAATATCGGCTATGGATGCTATTTCCGAAAATATTTCGTGCAGTTCCTGCTCGCGTCCTTTCCAGAAGGAAGCGCGATAGTTGAGGTCGAACGATATTTTTGTATCCTGTTTTTTTGCAGTCCGCGCCAATTCGAGGCAGAACCGGCTTGTTTCCTGCGATAAAGCTCCGATAAGTCCTGACAGGTGAAGTATTTGAACGCCTTCCTGTCCGAAAATACGGTCGAGGTCGAAGTCGTTTACATTGAGCGTTCTTCCTACTTCTCCACTGCGATCGTTCCATACGCGCGGGCCGCGTGACCCGAATCCGCTGTCGGCAATATTTATCTGATGGCGATAGCCCCACGGTCCGCCCTGTTCAATCTCCTTGCCTTCATATTCCAAATGGCGGCTGCGCAGGTTATCCTTAATAAACTGTGCGATAGGGCTGCCTTTTACGAACGTCGTAAGTACTTTAACCGGAAGTCCGAGATAGGCGGAAATGTTTGCCACATTGGTTTCTGCGCTTGTCGCCTGCATAAACAGGTTGTCGCTTGTATGTATCGGCTGTCCCTGCGCTACGGGAGTAAGGCGTATACCCATACTTGTCGGTACGACCAGCGACCATTTATAATTTTCTTTTAGCTTCATCTTTTTAATAGTGAATAGTTAATAGTGAATAGTTAATAGTGAATAGTGAGGTGGATGAGACATTTATATGGAGAATGCATCAAAGCCTCCGTCTATAGGGATGATGGTGCCTGTAACAAAGGCCGAGGCGTCGCTTGCGAGCCATTGTACGGTGCCGAGTAACTCATCCGGGCGGCCAAGACGACGGAAAGGCGTATGCGTTGTAACGCTATTACATCTATCTGTAGGCGAGCCGTCGGGATTACTCATAAGCGCCCGGTTTTGTTCGGTAAGGAAAAATCCGGGAGCGATAGCGTTTACACGTAACCCTTCGCCGAACTTAATTGCCAGTTCTCCTGCCATGTATTGTGTGAAGTTGCTGATTGCCGCTTTTGCACATCCGTAGCCTACAACACGTGTCAGGGGACGTAGCGCCGATTCGGATGAAATGTTGATAATACATCCTTTCTTGTTGTCCGCCATTACTTTGGCGAAAACCATTGTCGGCAGGACCGTTCCGAAAAGGTTGAGATCAACGACTTTGCGGAACGCATCTACATCAAGGTCGAAGAATGTTTTTTCCGGCGGAATGGTCGCTCCGGCCATGTTCCCGCCGGCGAGGTTAATCAGTACATCAATCGTACCGAAAGCATTCAGGATGTCCGTCCTGTTTTGTACGAGAACGTCTTTGTTCAGTACATCCGTTTCCAGGAACAGGGCGACGCCTCCGTCCTTTTTTATTTCTTCTTCCAATTTCTTTCCGGTTTCCGCATTGCGGTCAAGGATTACTACTTTGGCCTTTTCGTTTGCCAGGTGTTTTGCCATGCTACTGCCGAGAATACCGGATCCTCCCGTGAGGATAATCACTTTGTCTTTTACGCTGAATAATAAGTTTTCCATTTTTATATATAATTATTGTAATAGTCAATGTTTTCTTTTATCAGGATGTCTATCGGCATATAATTCACTTTTTCGGCAACCTGGTTTAACGCCAAGTGGTAAAAAAGCGCTTTCACGCTGTTATATCCCTGCACTTCCGGCCGCTGGGCAATCAGGTGGGATACGATTCCGCTTTTCAGGAAATGCGTGTTTGCTTCTATTGCATCATATCCGATAAGGAAAAAGTCTTTTATTCTATTTTCCTGGAAATATTTTGCCGGGACGTGTACCCGCGAATTGAAAATAATACCTGCACGTACCGGTTTGTCTTTGTTCGACACCCGTTTGAAAAACAGATCAAGCATGTGCCTGTTCTGTTCCGTTTTTTCGGTAGACAGGCTTAGGGGATAAAGATTTCCCCTGTAACCGGCTTGTGACAGATAGTCGCGAAAACCTTTTTCGCGCATGGACACTTGCGTCGACTCTACGCTTCCCCTGCTTATTATATTGAACAGCAGCACGTTTTCGCCCGGATTTATGTTCTCGTACAGCAGTCGTCCGGCGATGTATCCGGATTTATATGAGTCCGTGCCGTAATAGGCGATGCAGTTCGTCTTGTCGATATACGAGTCTATGAGCACATAAGGAATTTCTTTTTTGTCGAGCCATTTGGTCAACATATAAGTGCTTTTACTGAATAATGTTGCGATTATAACGCCATGACATTCATTATTCTTTATTTCGCCGACCAGTGCGTCGAAGCTGTCTTTGTCGTACTGATTGAAAAATTTGCGTTCTATCTGAAGATGATAATCCGAAAGTTCGCGTTCGACCTTATCAA
>JAISYY010000398.1 GCA_031269635.1 Tannerella sp.
ACAATGGCAAAAATTTTTAAGGTATTCATAGAACTCTATGAACTGCTGTTTACAGCACGCAAGGACGACCGTTCGGGTCGTGTAGTATCCACCGGGTCGCTGAAAATCGACGACCTGATAGCGATAGCCGTTACGCGGCGTTCGGACATCAATGCCGTCACGATGAAAGCCTCTTACGAAATACTGAAAGAAGTGGCTATGGAAAGTGTCTGCGGCGCAAAACTGGTGGAATTTGGACTGACGCACAACCGGCTTGGCGTCAACGGGGTATTTATCGGCGACCATCCCGTGTGGGACAGCAGCGAACATAACCTCCAGCTTCTTGCAACCGCTACGGCCGAAGTGCGCGATGCCATAAGTAACATTACGGCCGAAGTACGCGGCATGGCACAGTCGGGTTTGTTTATCAATTCACTGACCGACGTGACTACCGGCGAAGTCAATGCACGCCTCACGCCGGGCGGTGGCGTCAACCTGACGGGCGTCAAAATCAAAATTACCGGCGACGCTCCGGGCGTAGGGCTTTACCTGACAGAAATAAACACCGGCACAGTAACGGAGATTCCGGCGACTTCGATACCGGTCAACGACCCGTCGAAGATCACGTTTATCGTGCCCCCGGATTTGCCCGCAGGCGACTACCGGTTGAGTATCACCACGCAGTTCCTCCCCAATGTTACGTTGCTCAAGGAACCGCGCACGTATGTGTTCGATTATGTACTGGCATGCGGTTAAAAGAACAGCGCTCCCGCAGGCAAGAGTGGTTTGCTCTTGCCGGCAGGAGTAACTCACTCCCGCAGGCGAGAGCAGATCGCTCCTGCCTGCAAGAGTGATTCACTCCTGCTGGGGAGAGTTGTTTACAGCTTAGCGTAACAAACAGTGAAATTTTAAAATGAATAGAAGATGTTTTATGTAAGAATTAACAAGATGAAAGTCTTCGACAATCGCGAAGGCTTTTTGGGACTGTTCAACCGGAGCGCCGAAATACGCATATACAGCTATGTATCGAATCCGGCAGGAACGGCGGGTCATATACTGGAAAGCGGGCAGACCGTTCCGCCGCTTTCCGTTTCCGATTTGCTCTGTCTTGATGAGAAAGAGCGCAGGGAAAAACTGCTGGAACAGGTGCTGGCCGAAGCCGGGCTGCTCGCCCAAAGCAAGTATCTTGAGGTGAACGGCGTGAAAGACAATCAGACGTTGCTTTTCGGCGATTCGGGTCTGGTCATCTACTCGAGCGAACACATCCCCGATGAACTGGATATCCGGCTTTGGGTAATCGAATCGGACGCCGACATACGCAGTTTTGCCCTCGAAGCGGATACGGTACTCGACAGCGACGCCTTCAAGGGTGTATTTGCCGCAGTAGAGGCTGCGCTCACCGTGACCGCCCCGACACTGTCGGGCGTGATAGCCGTCGGCGGAATAGTTATAAACCTGCTGCGGCAGAAGTTGCGCTCCAACAAAGACGATCTCGTCGGCTACTGGCAAGCCTCCCTCAACCGCGCCGAACATTACCCGCACGGCGCTCGCGACCGCCAGGATGTTTACGATACGACGGGGAACGTACTGGTGGACTATACGCTGTTCGGGTTTGAAAATACTGCTATCGTCTGAATAATGAAACAAGTTCATTCTTCATACTCCAGAATATGAAGCTTAAACTGCAAAGAAGATTCCGGGGCGAGGGTTACACTGTCGGTTCTCTTTACATCGACGGGGAATATTTCTGCGACACGCTGGAAGACGTCGACCGCGGACTAACCCAAACGATGGCTACGGAAGATATACACAGGATAAAGATTCCGCACGAAACGGCTATCCCGACAGGTGTTTACAGAATGACGGCCAACCTGTCGCCGGCAAAAAAACGGATACTGCCGCGACTGTTGGACGTGCCGGGATTCAGCGGCATACTCATTCACCGCGGCAACACGAAAAACGACAGTTCGGGCTGCATCCTCGTAGGCGAAAACCGGGTGAAAGGCAAAGTTGTCAATTCCACGCCATACGAAAAGCGGCTGGTTGCAATCCTGACCGAAGCGCAGGAGCGGGGTGAGGAAACGGATATTGAAGTTGAATGGAAAACAAACCGGTGAGTATAAACAGAAAAAGTATCATATTAAAAACGAATTTAAATTATTAAGAGCATGAAAAGAAAATTAATTGAAAGCATGAAAAATGCTAAACTTGAAAAACAGATGAGAATTATGATGCTGTCCGGCCTGTTTCTGATTGCGGGCACAGTCATGATGAATGCGCGCGGCGGCGATTCGCAGAAAACCCTCGAACCGCAGCAGGATAGCAAACGCGGAATAGGTCAGGACGAAGGCGAAAGCAAGGGATGGGTTGAGAAACTTTCGGAAGCCGACCGAAGCAGCATCGACAAGTCGTGGAAGAGCATGGGCGGATGCGAAGACAATCCCGTCGCTTATGAATTTGCTCAGCCCAAATTTGATAACATTCTATATGGCGCTGCCTATTACCATGAGTACATGCCGTCCGAAAGACTTGATAAAGATATTCGGTTGATGAAAGACTGCGGATTGAGTGTAGTACGGGTTGGCGAATCGTCATGGGGACAATTCGAACCAAAAGAAGGACAGTTCGAGTTTGAATGGATGGATAGAATTATAAATGAGATGCATAAAGCAGGCATTAAAGTGATATTAGGTACGCCAACCTATTCAATTCCTGCCTGGATGGCAGAAAAATATCCGGAAATACTTGCGCAATATCAAAGAGGAAGTAAAGCATATTATGGGATAAGACAGAATATGGATATTACCAATCCTGCCTATCTATTTTATAGTGAAAGAATAATTCGGAAACTAATGGAACGTTATGCTTCCCACCCTGGAGTGATTGGCTATCAGGTAGACAACGAAACAGTGATAAGGGAAATCAATAATCATGGTTTCTTTACCGGATTCAGGAACTATATTAAAAATAAGTTTGATAATAATCTTGATTCATTAAACCGTGCATGGGGATTGAATTACTGGGGCATGAATATACATACCTGGGAAGAATTCTACGCCAGAGACGGGGTTACGAATCCATCCTATAAGGTTGAATGGGAACGATACGGAAGAAAAAAAGTCGCAGATTTCCTTAATTGGCAAGTGGATATTGTAAACGAATATAAGCGTAACGACCAGTTTGTGACTCATTGTTTTATGCCTGCCCTGCATGAACTGGATCAGGTTGAAAGCATGCGCCGGATGCAATATCCCGCCGTAAACATTTATCATGATGTGCAAGACAGTCAGGACGGGCATCTTATCACTTATGGCGGCGACTATTTCCGTACGGTATATAATGGAAATTATCTGATAACGGAAACAAATGCCCAAGGTATAGGCTGGGATGCCAAAACCCAGTATCCTCCTTATGATAATCAATTAAGGCAAAATGTTTATTCCCATTTATCATCCGGAGCAAATATGGTTGAATATTGGCACTGGTCGTCTCTGCACTATGGACAGGAAACGTACTGGAAGGGACTGCTTGGTCATGACCTGGAACCAAACCGTGTTTACAAAGAATTTTCAATGGTGGCAAAAGAACTGAAAAATATAGGCAATAAACTGGTTAATTTAAAAAAGAAAAATAAGGTAGCCCTGTTTTTCAGCCATGATTCGTATTACGGATTACAATTCATGAGATACACCAATGAGATAAATTATCCGGCAGGACTACTTCATCGGGCATTATATAATATGAATATTGAAACTGACATTATACCATGCGATAATGAAACGTTTGATTTTTCACAGTATGAAATGTTAGTTATCCCCCCTCTTTATATCGCCTCAGATTTATTATTGGAGAAAATTGATTTATTTGTGAAGAATGGAGGAAAGGTTATTATGATGTATAAAAGCGGGTATTGCAATGAACATTCTGCCGTACGGGCAGTAAAGTCTCCGGGACCTCTGCGTAAAGCATGCGGATTTTATTATCAGGAATACTCAACTATAGATTCTTTGAAACTTAAAGAAACACCCTGGGGGGAGATCGCAAAACCTGTCGGTGAACTTATGGAATTTATTATTCCTGAAACGGCGAAACCGTTAGCATACGTAGATCATCCGTTTTTCGGGCAATGGCCCGTCATCACTGAAAATAGTTACGGCAAAGGTTCATTAATATATATTGGTACGTATCCGTCTTTGGAATTGATGGAAAAAATTGTAAGAAAAGAAGCCGAGAATATGGGTATAGTGAGTCCGGAGCAATATAAGTTCCCGGTTATAGTAAAAGAAGGTATTAATGACAGGGGACAGAATATTCGCTACATATTTAATTATTCCGGAAAAGAACAGGAGATAAAATATAACTATGCTAAGAACGGTATAGATATACTTTCTAATAAGCCGGTTAAAAGTGATGAGGTTATAACGCTTTCTCCATGGGATTTGATAATTGTCGAAGAAAAAAATAAATAGATTCCGATTAATATGAAAAGAACTGTATTGTTATTGTTTTTTTTAGCTTCCGCAACTTTGGGAGCGTATAGAAGCTATGCCGGCGAGGCGGCGAAACCTCGCGTCATTGTAATGACCGACGGCGAAGTGGACGACCGGTGCTCCATGATCCGCTTTCTGCTCCATACGAATGATATGGAAGTACTGGCCATCATACAAACCAATTCCGTCTT
>JAISYY010000404.1 GCA_031269635.1 Tannerella sp.
TCTAAAACGATTCCTTTCACGGTAATCCGTTGTTGTTCCGGTTCCAGCGCTGGAACGGGTTCCGGTTCTTTTTCCTTATTTTCCCGGCTTTCCTTTTTCACCAGGCTTATTTGCCGCTCGCTAATGGTGTAAGTGATACCTTTCCCCTTCAAAACATGGTTCAGCACATCGCTCACAGAGCGGTTTTCCGCTTCTACATCTACTTTATTGTTGTCTATTAAGCCCTCGTAATAGAAAAAGATGTATTCGGTTTGCTCCTCTATTTCCCGGAAAACATCTTTCAATGTAGCGTTTTTCAGGTGAATAGACACTTTTGCTGACTGCGAATAACTGTAAGCCGGCAAACTCAGGTTCAATACTGTCAAAAATAATATTAACCTCATAAACAGGGCCGATTTTAATTTATTTGCATGAGAGATGCAAACACTTCGATTTTTTATCATACCTTTGTGATGATTTTAAGTTTAATAATTGAATTAACGATAAATTTAAGATCTTTGTGGCCGGACGGGTATTGCAGTACTTAGTCCGGCTCTTTTGTTTTTTTTCGGTATTATTTCATAGGCATTTATTTTTTTAATGGGTTAGACATAAAGTGATATTCTCGGTTTTCATTTATTTCATATACTACGGGAGCTGTTGATGCGAGGGTGTTCAGTACGTCGGCGATGTCGTCCTTGAGATCCAGTTTCCCCGAGCAGCGCAGCTCGGCGGCATCGTTGTCGATTGTAATTTTCACGTTATAATATCTGGAGAGGCGCAATAAAATGCTTTCCAATCTCTCATAGTCGCAGATATACATGCCGTCGACCCAGGAAACGAATGTCTGTGCTTTTACCTGTTTGATGTTTATCCGGTCATTTTGTTTGGCGAGCATGTCGTTGGGTTTCAGCAGATACGCCTTTTCATTACCTTTGCTTTTCACTTCTACCGAACCGTTCACCAGAACAACCGAACTCGCCTCGTCGGATTCGTAGGCGGTTATGTTGAACGATGTTCCCCGCACCGTGATTTGCATACCGGAAGTCCTGACAAGAAAGGGTCGGTCCGTTTCTTTCGCTACATCTATATATATTTCGCCGTCCACGTATATTTCACGTTTATCCTTGTCGAATGTTGCCGGATATACGATGCGCGAACCGGCATTGATCCGGACGTGCGTACCGTCTTCCAGCGTCAGCGACGAACGTTTCCCGAATGGGACGTTCAGGCGGTTAAATTCTGTTTCTTTCATTTTTTCCCCGTTATCCGGCGTTTTATCAAGAGGCTTCTCGTTGATTTTGATCGTTCCCTTTTGTCCGTAATCAATAGACGCATGATCTTCTTCGATAGCAATGTGTTCATTGTCCGAGAGTATCAGTTCTATGTGTTCGGAATTGATTTTCGAGTGCTGGGAACCGGCATACATGATTGCATCTTCCCCGTCTTCCGGAGGCAGCAGCCACAAGGTCACGCCCAGAATCAATGCGATGGAGGCTGCCGCGCCGTAAAAAAACGCTTTTCTTCTTTTTTGCAAACGTTTGACGGTATCCTTCTCTATTCTTTTGAACAGACGGTTCAATTCAAGTTCGGACATCAGTTCTTTTTCTGCTGTTACCGATGAAATATAATGTTTGGCAAAATTAAATTCTTCGGCGGAAACCATTCCCTCATTTATTTGTTTCTCCCAATAAGCCGTTGACTCAAGGGTAGGGTATAACACAGAATGAATAAAATAATCATCCTGTAAAAAATCTTCCGCTTTATATTTAATGTAATCAGTCATTCCAAAAATTTCTTTCTTAAAAGATACATGAGCGCCGGTTTTATCCTCACTTCTTCGAAAAAAATTTCATGGCAATTATTTGAAATACAACTATTATCAACATTATCAGTAATTTATGTGGGGTGTACCGTATTTTTCCCTGATTTTTTGTATGGAACGTTGAAGCAGGTTTTGGACGGAGTGATAGTTGATACCCATGATTTCCGCTATTTCCTGCAGGGAGAGTTCCTCCATATATCTGTAAGTTACGGCTTCCCGCTGGTTTGGCGTAAGAATCGACAACATCCTGCGTACGTCGTCGCGACGTTTTTCTTCCTCTTCTTTTTCTATATACAAATCTTCTGCCGAATAAACAGTCGCAAATTCGCTTTCGTTTTCTTCTACGGATACATTTTCCTTTGCATCGCGAAAAGCCCTGTGCAGTTCATTGCGCATTGCCTTTATCAAATAGAATTTTATTTTTTCCCGCTGCAATTCTTTCCTTATATGGAAAACTTTCACAAATACGTCATGAATGCAGTCCATGATCAAGTCTCTGTTATCGGTCAGACACAAGGCGTATGCAAACATACCCTGTGTATAAGCACGGTATATCACGGAAAATGCATGGGAATCCCCGTCACAAAACTTTTCCCATACATCAGTCGATATGTCCATGTCCGGCGAAGATTGCATGTGTTGTTTTTTTTTGCAAAGTTAGAATTTTATTTATAATTATTCGCAATTTATCCGAAGATTACTTCAGCCGGATAACGCCGATTTTTTTATATATCGACGTCTGCGAGCCATAAAGTGTGAATTTTAAATTCACTCTCCACTATTCACTAATAACTTATGTTGTATAATAAATGTGGATGGCATATCCTGGAGGGTATCCTTACACTCTTCCGAAAGCATCAGCCAGGTGTCGTAACTTACCAGCATCAGATCGGCTTCTTTCAGGATGTCGGCAGTAAGGTTTTTTTCGAATGGGATGGCTGTTTCCGTCGCTTTCGTCAGGTATCCGGCCAGTGCGCCGGCTACCGTTTCGCTGTCGCCGGATGTCGGGCTGACACGGTTCATTAATTTTACGAATCCATGGGTCGACTTTTGCAGGCTGGCTACATAATCCAGTAAGACCAAATCTTTTTCGGAATTGAAAATTACAAGGATATTCTCGGCGCGTATGAAGCCTCTGTTGGCAAATACTCCTACGGTGCAGTCGCTTTTTTCAATGAAGACTTTCGTTTTATCCTTGATTAAAGAGCCGGGATAAAAGAGGAACTGCTCGGAATTTTTCCGTTTAAGTATGCGGAATACTTTTTCCCACGTTTTGTGAGCCGTGACATCCGTAGAAAGGTTGCTCATGGATATGCCGGCTCCGACGAGGAGGAAATCGAAGCCGTCGCGGTTAACGATTGAACAGATATGTTGTTCCGCATTATCGCACACATCGTACCTTGTTTTTATCAGCATATTCAGTTTGTTTGCCTCGTACAAAATCGGCGCAAAGCTGACTTTCTCGAAATCTTCCGTACGCAAGGGGTTTATGTCCGAACCTACGGTGAGATGAAGGGCGGTGACTTCGAGTTTTTCCGGCTTTTTCGAAAACATCTGGTGCGCAAGGTCCAGCATCACCTGGCCGTTACTTGCCCGGCCAAACGAAAGCAACACTTTGAACGTATCCGTTTTCAACCGTTCCTCGCGACTGAGTTTAATACGTTCGGATGCGCGGAAACATACGTTTATAAACGAAATCAACGGCATTGTCATGAATGTTGTCACCAAAGTCATCAATACCAGCATAACGAAAACAGCCGAAGGCAATATCTTCATCTCAAGGCCGATTGATAAGACAACCAGCTCCATAAGCCCGCGGGTATTCATTAATGCGCTCAGATAAAGGCTGTTTTTCCAGTTTTCATTGGAAATACGCGCGGCAATTAGTGTTCCGCCGAATTTGCCGGCGACCGCCACAAGGATAAAAATGCCGCACAGCAACCACATATCTTCGCCGCTGATAAGGCTTATTTCCGTCCGCAATCCCGTGTAAACGAAGAATAAAGGCAGGAACAGGGCGAGCGAAATGTCCTCCACTTTCTCGTTCATTATTTTTCGGAATTTCAGGTTTTCCGGCATGATTATCCCGGCGACAAAAGCTCCGAACAAAGCGTGCAAACCCAGTATTTCGGTGACATAGGAAGATGCCAGCAGGATAAAAAACATAAAGGCAACTAAGGACTTGTCGACCACCTCCTTATTATGGTACAGGTCGCCGATAATCCGCAGCAGCGGGCGTATGACATACAGCATGATACCCACATAAACCAGCGAAAACAGGACGTTGAAAATCACACTGTTTATCGTTCCGGCCTGGGCATACGCTACCACGGCGGCCAGCAGGCACCAGGCGGTTATATCTCCGTTCGCCGCGCTTGCCAGCGAGATTGTCCCGAGGTGCGTTTTCATCATACCGCGCTCCTGAATGATCCTTGCCAGAACAGGAAACGCGGTTATACTCAATGCAATTCCTATAAAAAGCGCAAACGAAAGAAACGGCGTTTCCGCATTTGCATATTTATCATATATAAAATAGGCGACCAGCATGCCCAGGAAAAACGGAACAATCGTACTCGCATGACTGATAAGGATGGTATCCTGAAAACGCTTGCGCACTACGCCCAAATCCAGTTCCATGCCGATCGTAAACATAAACAGGATGAGGCCGAACTGACTTAAGATCCTTATGCTGGAAAAGGATTCTTCCGGGAAAATAAATGACGATAACTGGGGAAACAGATAGCCCAATACGGAAGGGCCTAAAATGATTCCCGCCACAATCTCGCCGATAACGGTCGGTTGCCCTATTTTTTTAAATAACATCCCAACCATACGGCACGTAGCCAGGATAATGATTATCTGCAACAGTAAAATACCAATGGACGAGCGGATATGTTCCAGCGTAAGATATGAAAACAGGTTAAAGCCATCGCCCAAACTTTGTGTCTCCGGATACATCATAATACCTTCAACGGAGGAATGATGAGTAGCACCCTTCCACGCTATCAGATACATTAATGACCCGAAAACGATAATCATTATTACATAGAAACTCAACTTCTTTATCTCTTTCTTCATCTTATTATGCAACCTTGTAATACGTTGATTGGCAAACAAAGATAAGCATAAAAATAGAAGTATTGAAATTTTTTTTGTATTTTTTGCAAATAAAAATCGCGTAAAGCATTGCCATATTAAAATATAAAAGTATTTTTGTCCATTGAAAATTAATGTGTTGATTAAATTTAGAAACAGAATGAGCGGGAAAACGCTTACATTAATAAAGGACGATCCGTGGTTAAAACCATATAGTAACGCTA
>JAISYY010000070.1 GCA_031269635.1 Tannerella sp.
CAGCTGGCTTTGGAAATGAATCTGTCCGTGCATGAACTTATGCCCGTATTATTCGAACTTGAACTGGAAGGACACATCAAAACCTTACCGGGAGGCATTTATAAACTGTGCTGAACGAAGGGAGGGTGTACCGGCAGGAGGTATTTTGCCAAATATTACTTTTTTTTATGAAAGAACATTGATTTTCCCGGTATTTTCCCCAAAAGTTCCTCCGGACTTCTTTCGGACTCTGTTCGACCTTCCTTCGAGGTGAGTCCGTCTTTTTCAAGTCTTAAAAAAGAGTAAAAAAATAACCGGTGAAAAACTTTTTATTGCGATTTAGTACATTTTTATAGTATATTTAAGAAGCCACGAATGTACGAATGGAAGGTGTTTATTCGTACATTCGTGGGTTCCTTCTTTCGCCGCGTTTCAATCACAAGGATTCTTCCGCCTTCGATTACTTTACCGCCTTCATTACGCCCGTGCCGTTGCCGCTGTTGCCTCTTGTAAACCGAATTTCAGTTGAACCCGCCGCCTGCATTGTTGTTTTAATAGAATAATATGCGTATTTTTGTATGATTTTTTTCATAATAATCGCGTAATCATGCAAAATAATGACTGGAAAGACCGGCTGGGAATGGTCTATTCGACCAATCCCGACTTTAGATACGACACAGGCGACAAACCTGAGGAAGAAACTCTTCCTGAAGAAAAGCAGGCGTTGCGTATATCTTTAGATAGGCGTAATCGCGGGGGCAAAACGGTTACGCTGATTAGCGGGTTCCGTGGGAACAGCAACGATCTGGCCGCGCTTGGGAAATTACTGAAAGTGAAATGCGGCGCGGGTGGCTCGGTAAAAGACGGCGAAATAATCATACAGGGAGACTTCCGCCGGAAGGTTGCCGAAGTCCTGGCTAAGGAAGGATACGGTAAAACAAAGATCGTCTGATATGCTTACAATTTACAGCGCCTCCGCAGGAACGGGAAAAACACATACGCTGACGGGTGAATATCTGTCATTACTTTTCAAAGGAAGGGAACGGCATCGGCATATACTCGCCGTGACGTTCACGAATAAAGCGACGGCCGAAATGAAAAACCGCATCGTGGAAGAACTGTCCCGCCTGGCCGATAATCGCCCGTCCGGCTATATCGCGTTACTCTCCGGGAACGGGAAAATAGACGAAACGGCCGTTCGCAATCAGGCAAAAAGGATACTGATAAATATACTGCATGACTATTCCGCATTTAACATCAGCACGATAGACCATTTTTTCCAACATACCATCCGGGCTTTTACCCGCGAGATAGGTTTGCAGGGTAACTACCAGATTGAAACGGATGAAAACCTGATGATGGAAGAAGCTGTTGAAAACATGCTTTCCGAACTTGAAAAAAACGAAAATGCAGCGCTCATGAATTGGCTGTTGCGTTTTATCGAAGACAAAATCGAAGAAGGCGGAAGCTGGGATATTCGAGGTGACATTATAAAACTCGGCGGACAGTTGTTTAAGGAAACTTATAAATCATACGCTCACAAGATTCGGGAAGAATTAAAACAAAAAGAATTTCTCTCGGATTATCAGAACGAACTTTTCAGGATTATCCAATCAACCCGCACTGCGGCAAAAGAACTGGGCGAAAAAGGCGTTTCGCTGATAAAACGGTACGGGATGCAGCCTTCCGATTTCAGAAACGGCAGCAGATCGCCGTTTTTTTATTTCGAACAGCTTGCCGCCGGAATAATGAAGGACCCCACCGCCACGTTCCGGGGATTAGTCGATAACGCAGACGCATACCTCGCAAAAACGGCGACTCCCCAGCTAAAACAGGCGGCCGGACAGCTCTATGCAGACGGCATGAATGATCTGGTATGCAGCGTCGTTTCCTTTTTTGACGACCTTGCCTATTATTATACGGCAACCGAGATTGCCCGCAATTTCTATGCTTTGGGAATACTCGCCGACCTGTCACAGCACATTGCGATGTGGCGCGAAGAAAAAAATAAAATGCTTATCGCCGATACGACGGAACTGCTCAACAGGGTAATTGACGGTAATGAGATTCCTTTTATATACGAAAAAACGGGAACGCGCATCGAACATTACATGATTGACGAATTTCAGGATACAAGCGGCATGCAATGGGCAAACTTCCGCCCTCTGCTAAAGGACAGCCTCGACTATGGACGCAGCAACCTGATCGTCGGCGATGTGAAACAAAGCATTTACCGCTTCCGTAATTCGGACTGGACGCTGCTCGACCAACGGGTCAAACAGGATTTCCCGCGACAGATACAGGAAAAAAATCTGGATGTAAACTGGCGGAGTTGCCGCCATATTGTTGAGTTCAACAACATGCTTTTTGAAAATATCCCGGCCATCCTGCAACGGGCATATAACAGTGAGACGGAAGTATCATCGTTACCGGACGACGAAAAAAGCCGGTATAACTCCCGTATCATATCGGCTTATAAAGGTTCCTTTCAGCATGTTTCAAAACCTTTTTCCGGCAAAGACGGTCATGTACACATCCGGTTCCTGGAAGATACGGACGAAAAAAAATGGCAGGATTCAAGCATGGAACAGTTACCCCGCATCGTAGAACAGTTGCAGGACAACGGATACGGCCTGCGGGATATCGCCATACTCACCCGGACAGGCAAGGAAGGGTTGCAAGCTGCCGAGACACTGCTCGAATATAAGGAAACACACACCGAGTCAACTTATAAATACGACATAATCTCCGAAGATTCCCTGACAATAAATTCTTCCCTTTCGGTACGGTGGCTCGTGGCAATGCTGAAATATCTTCATCAACCGGATAACACAAGTAACTTTCGCA
>JAISYY010000092.1 GCA_031269635.1 Tannerella sp.
TTTTGCGCCCTTCTTCAATCGTAAGCGAAGTCGGCTTTTGCAGGTAAACATCCTTGCCTGCGCGAACGGCGTCGATAGCGTTCTTTGCATGCCAGTGGTCGGGCGTACTTATGAGAACGGCGTCAACATCTTTGTTTGCAAGCAGTTCTTCGTAGTTCTCGTATATGCTTACGCCACTGTACGGTTTACCTGTCTTTTTGGAATAATAATCTTCCACCAACTTTTTGGCGTCAGCCAGCCGGTTGGAGTCCAGGTCGGATACGGCGATGATACGGGCATGATCATATTTCCATACGCCCGGCATGTCATGGTCGCGTGAAATACGCCCGGCGCCGATAGCGCCAATGTTAATGCGGTTCGACGGGGCATTGGGGCCAAATACGGATGCAGGTACGATCGTCGGAGCGGCAATCAACCCCGCCCCTGCGGTTAATGTTCGTTTAATGAAACTTCTTCTGGTAATCATAGTACTTTATAATTAAAAAATTGAATATTCTCAGCATATAACGGATGCAAAAATAAAAACTTTATACGTGCCGGACAAATATTATTTTTGCATATCATAATGCCATGTTTGCGTTTTTGGGCGGGAAATCGTCTCTTTTACTCCCCAATACGCATTTCTTTAGGAAAAGCTTTGGAAGTTTATTTTTTTGTCATAATTTTACGGCGTGTTTCTAAATGGGAGGTATTTAATAATGGTGAATAATAAGAATTTCATTGCGCAATATGCGTTCAATTTAAAGTCCGCAGGCTTCATTTCCGGCGGGCAAATGATTAATTATCAGTCAACCCTCCCTCTTCCTGCAAGATATGACACTTGTATGGCGTCTGCAACGTACTTGTACGGTAGTGGCGCCGTTCTTTCAAACTGTTTATTTATACATTATATTATTATTAGCCGAAAAAACACGCGCCGGATTATTAGGGGCGGCGGCGGTAAAGATCTCATTTCAACCGGCGTTTTTGACATCTTCGCCGGTATTTCCGCAGTTGGTTGCGTTTGCGTGTATGCAGCCGGCTACGCCGCCGCCCTTCCTGCCGGTGCACCGGGTGTACGTCATGCTGGCGGGCTACGGGAATGTGAATCGTAAACCCCACTAAGGGCCAATGCTGGTTGCAGGAAGATACATAAAACCGGTATAAAATCAGAGGCTGACCTCCACAAAAAATGGGGTCAGCTTCTGATTTTACAGATTATATCCTAACGTCAACGTAAAGTCAAATGATTTATTTTTGGTTTTAATGCCATAAATTGTACTGAAACTGTTTAAATTATTTTGATACGACGCATTTATCCCAATCATTATTTTTTCCGTCAGATACCTGTTATAGCCTAATTCCGGACAAAGTCCATAATGAATTTTATTTGCTTTATGCAATCCCACGCTTATGTCATATTCCGAACCGATCCGGAAACCTGCAAAAGGGCCTAACCCGGTATAAACATGACTATTATTTAACGGATATTTCAAGCGGAATGTTGTATTGATATTAATAACCTCCCACTTTTTGGAATACAACGTTCCAAACGTGGGATTTCCGCCTATATCCGTGACAGGGATATTCATTCTGCCACCTTTTTCCACATATCCGATTTTGTTTGATAAGTAAAAATAAGGATGTTCAAAATAATCAATGCCGATTGTGCCGCTGTAAGTGTAGCTATTTTCTCCGGATAAACCCGGTTTATTCGAATTCATTGATGAAACGGCGAAACCATTGTCTATTTTTATCGTTTAGGAACATACGGGAATAAAAAAGACGATGGAAAGTGTAAATAAAACAATGACTTTTCTCATAACAATTAATTTATGTAACCCATGATCTTAAAACGAAAAATCACACATAATTTATTACAGGAACAGGCATAAAAAACGGATTGCCGCCAAAATAGCGACAATCCGCAACATTAAAATCGTAAACACAGAGCAGGGACTACATCATCCCACCCATTCCTCCGCCCATGCCGGGAGCCATTGCCGGCGCAGGATTTTCTTCTTTCTTTTCTGCTACGACACATTCCGTAGTCAGGAACATACCGGCTACCGATGCGGCATTTTCCAATGCTACGCGAGCCACTTTTGCCGGGTCGATAACGCCTGTCTTGCAAAGGTTTTCGTAAACGTCGGTCCGCGCATTGTATCCGAAGTCGTCTTTTCCTTCTTTTACTTTCTGTACGACAACGGCGCCTTCTTTACCGGAGTTGTCAACGATTTGGCGCAACGGTTCTTCGATCGCACGTTTCACGATTTCGATACCTGTCGTCTCGTCGTCGTTCTCGCCTTTGAGGTTTTCGAGTGCTGCAATAGCGCGGATGTAAGCGACGCCGCCACCGGGTACGGTACCTTCTTCGATCGCTGCGCGGGTAGCGCTCAAAGCGTCGTCTACGCGGTCTTTTTTCTCCTTCATTTCAATTTCGGAAGGAGCTCCGACGTAAAGAACAGCCACACCGCCGGCCAGTTTGGCAAGACGTTCCTGCAGTTTTTCCTTGTCGTAATCGGAAGTAGTCGTTTCGATCTGGGCTTTAATCTGGCTGATGCGCGATTCGATAGCCTTCTTGTCGCCGTTACCTTTTACGATAGTTGTGTTGTCTTTATTTACGGTAATTTTGTCGGCACTGCCAAGCATATCTAACCTCGTGTCTTCGAGTTTCATGCCTTTTTCTTCGGTAACGACCGCTCCACCGGTAAGGATTGCAATATCTTCGAGCATGGCTTTGCGGCGGTCGCCGAAGCCGGGAGCTTTCACGGCGCATACCTTGAGGCCTGCACGCAGACGGTTTACTACCAGTGTAGCCAACGCTTCGCTATCGAGGTCTTCGGCGATAATCAACAACGAACGTCCCGACTGTACGACCTGCTCCAGTATGGGCAGTAATTCTTTCAGTGAAGAAATTTTCTTGTCATAAATCAGGATATACGGATTTTCGAACTGTGTTTCCATTTTTTCCGTATCAGTCACGAAGTAAGCGGAAATGTAACCGCGGTCGAACTGCATACCTTCCACCACATCGACCGTAGTTTCCGTACCTTTCGCTTCTTCAACCGTGATAACGCCTTCTTTTTTCACTTTCTGCATCGCTTCGGCAATCAGTTTCCCGATACTTTCGTCGCCGTTAGCGGAGATTTTTGCTACATGCTCAATTTTGTCTAAGTTGTCGCCTACGGCCTCTGCCTGTTCTGCAATGCTTTCTACCACTTTAGCGACGGCTTTGTCAATACCGCGTTTCAAGTCCATCGGGTTAGCCCCGGCGGTAACGTTCTTCAAACCTACACCGATGATCGACTGGGCCAGAACGGTAGCGGTTGTCGTTCCGTCGCCGGCTTTGTCGCTTGTTTTTGAAGCAACTTCCTTAACAAGCTGGGCGCCCATGTTTTCGTAAGGAGATGCCACTTCTATTTCTTTCGCCACGGTAACACCGTCTTTTGTTATCTGCGGTGCGCCGAATTTCTTTTCGATAATTACATTACGGCCTTTGGGTCCCAAAGTTACTTTTACCGCATTCGCCAATTCGTCAACGCCTTTCTTCAAAAGGTCGCGCGCTTCGATATTGAATTTAATTTCTTTTGCCATAGTTATAGTTATTTTTTTGATATTTGTAATTTAATTTGAAATCAGATAATAGCAAGAACGTCGGATTGACGCATAATGAGATACTTCGTATCATCAAGTTCGATTTCCGTACCGGCATATTTGCCGTACAAAACCTTGTCACCTTCTTTCAAGACCATTTCCTCGTCTTTTGTACCCTTACCTACTGCAATCACTTCACCTTTCAACGGTTTTTCTTTCGCCGAATCGGGAATGATGATTCCACTTGCCGTTTTTTCTTCTGCATCTGCCGGCTTAACCAGCACTCTGTCTGCTAATGGTTTAATACTCATGATTTTTATTTTTTAAGTTTATAATTATATGATTTATTTAAATTCGCATCCTATGTTATACGAATATTGTGCCAAACGCAAAAGACTGTCATTTTTGCAGGCAATACGGGATGGTAGATTTTTTGCCACTGACAATATGTCGGTGATTTTATCAACAAGTATTGCTTTTTAAAATAATCTCTTTTCACTTGTTATGTTCTTTAAAAAAAATCGTAACTATTTAGTGTCTGCGCGGAAACGCATAATCAATTATCATACAGTTAATTGCATGTATAATAGGCGGTTGAAAAGTTCCAAAAAAAATTGGCACTTATGTATAAAACGCTTATCTTTGTAGGGTTAACGGGTTTACAACCTGTTATCGGAAGTCACTACTGACCGACAAACTTGAAAACACACGAGTTTTCGTTTGTTGATATATTGATATTCATCTATTTAGATTTTTATCATCAAAACCTACCCCCCTCCCTAAAAAAGCGCCAATTGTATGGCCGCAGGACTTTTGTTTTTAGTCGGTCAGTAAATGCACTTTTAATCCGCCTTTTTTCTTCCCCTCCCCTTTCGGATTGCGTCCCACGCCTTTCATTACCTCGGAAAACAGCGATACCGTCGTCGAATCGAAGGCATAAAACTGCTCAAACCGCACTCCCTTCACCCGGCTGACCGACAAAAACGGCTGAAAATAATCAATCAGCTTAAAGTAAAATTCCCCGAACAACTCTTCACTGCGGTTGCGCAAGCCATCGCCTGCCGTACTTTTCGCCGGCGCACAGTCCATTCCCAAATAATTTAACTTGCCCCCCAGGGCACACATCCCGTCGCATACTTCTCCCATCGAATCACAGCGCGAATAGATCCCGAACAGCAGGGTTACCAACTCATCCCACGAACTGAATGACTTGTAGTATCTGTCACTTCCACGCTTCTTTGGGGAGCATTTGTATGATTTGTTTGAATACCGGCTGACCGACTAAAT
>JAISYY010000149.1 GCA_031269635.1 Tannerella sp.
TAACTGTACCAACACACGCGCTTGCGAAATGGAATGTCCGAAAGAAATCTCGGTAACCAATATCGCCCGTTTGAACCGCGAATTTCTTTCCGCTAAATTGAAAGATTAACCGGGATAATTTTCTCACAAGAGACATAAAGGCCGTACGAAAAGTAGGGCCTTTTATGTTTTTATGCACCGCAGTAACCGTGGAAATACGAGTTTGTGATTGACCGGGAGACTGGAAAAACAGGCTTCCGACAGAACCGACTCAAGTGTTAAAAAACAAATCAAAGCAGTAATTTTTACACTTATTTTGCACATCAGATATGATTTAAAAAAAGAGTAACCTTTTTTTACTTTATGCATCTTTTCATTTAACATTATTTATTCGTAATCCTTTGTGTAGTTACGGATAGGGCCGTACCTTTGTCCCGTGGTTTTTTCATAATAGTATTAGATTTAAGGTTAACAAAATTGATTATGGGTTGTCGTGAGACAACCTTTAATTGTATTTACGGATCTCCCTAAAAACCATACAAACAAAATATAAAACGCTCTGCACCCTACACCCGTCCCTATAGCCCTGTTGGGGTTCTGTTCCCCGGGAACTGTTATAGTTTGTTTATTTTTTATCTCTTAATAAAAATACTGAAATTCACGGAGCCATAAACACGGCGCTGGTTGAAAAAGGGGATGGCGGAAAAATCATTGACTTTGGAATGTTCCATTACAAAGATGCCTCCTTCGCGCAGGATGTTTTTTTCCATAACGATACGCGGAATATCCGGCAACGAACTTAAGGCATACGGCGGATCGGCAAATATGAGATCAAATGAATGTTCTTTAGCGGTATTCAGAAAACGCAGTGCATCGCCCCGGACAAAAGAAAAGGTATCCGTTTTCAACTCTTTCGCTACCTTAACGATAAATTCGACATGGCTCCTGTCCTGTTCCACGGCTATCACCGAACGGCAACCCCGCGAGAGCATTTCAAACGAGATACTTCCCGTACCGGCAAATAAATCGAGGGCATCGACCCTTTCCCAGCAAATCAGGTTATTCAGTACATTAAACAGATTCTCTTTTGCAAAATCCGTCGTGGGGCGGGCTTTAAATGACGAAGGGATCTGAAACCTGCGACGGCCGTATATACCGCTTATAATCCGCATTCCATCAAAGTTTTTACATCCATATACACATCCTGGTCGAGCGATGTCCTGTACTTTTCCATTTTAGGGGACAGGAAACCAACCTGTGCCATATAATTTTTGATGACCGGCATAATCTTCCGGCACAAGTGTTTGTCGCCACAAATATAAATATAATCTTCAAACTGGTTCACCGAAAGTTGTTTACAAACATACATGATAAAATAGATTATATCATTTTCGGTTTCGTGACAGAACGAGTTTATGAACAGTATTTCACCGCGTTCAAAGCATACGATGTCCAACACGGCATCATGCACGACGGCGTATATCTGTTTTGGATAGCAGGCAAGGCTCGTTTTCCGCCACAGCAGCAGCAGGGGAGACAAGGAATGAATAAACTGGGGATTGATGAGGGAACGTATCATAAATTCATACACCTCGCTGTCTATGCCGAACAATAACGATGAGCCGATCGGTTTCAGCGGCTGGAACAGCACTCTCCGGTTCCTGTCCGTCCGGAAACAGAAAGAAAACAGCAAGTCTTTATCTTTTTCGGAAAAAACACTGTCGGGCGCCAGTGTATATTTTTCCGTTACGCAAATCACATGCAGGGAATCATATACGTATGACAGAGATTCATTGTCGAAAAAGATTTCTTTCAGCGACTGAACAAGCGGTATGTTCCTGTCTAACAGTACCGTTTCGGCAAAGAAACTGTCTGCTTCCGACGGGATATAGCCGGAAAAAGAAAGTCCACCCGGCCACAGCCGGATGGATGCATTATATTTTTCCGAATTATCTACATTCAGCGTGTCGGGAACACGTATTATCATGATAACATTCCTAAAATTGTTCCCAGTTTCCGGCGTTATTGTTGATTTCCGTAACAGAACCTACGCGAAGTCCGCGATAACGGTCCAATTTCGCTGCCTTATCTTTAAGGTTAAAAAGCAACTGCTTATCAAGGTCGCCAAGATATACGTCATAAAGGACGCCACATTCGAATACGGGAACCGTATAACCGGATGTAGAACTCAATGTAGCCGTATCAAGCTGGAACGTATGATTTTCAAATCCCGGCACTTTGCCGATCGCTGCAACATCATAACCCCGCCCGAGAAGCGTGTCTTTCGCAACCACCCAGGTCGTATCACGCCGGATGATACCCTTTTTAACGGCTTCCTGCTCCGTCATTCCGCTTTTGAGTTGTTCGTCCGTCAATTCACCTTCCTTGATCAGGAAAGGAATTTTTGTTTCATTGAGGAACTTCTGCAGCGTTTCAAAATTAGCCGCATAAATACCATTTGCATTTTTATACCCGATTTGGGCATTGCGTATCTCGATCAAACGATTTGAGATGGCCTTCTCTCTGACTTTCTGCTGTTTTTCAAAGTGAATAGGCGTCATAATACTCTGTATGCACAAGTAAACAAGAGCTACAATAGCTACTACCAGTAAGATTCTAAGTACGAGTTTCATAATGATTTCATATTGTTTTTTTAATTTAATTCGTCCTGCAAATATAAAAAAGAATATTTTAATAATTACCTTTATCGCCAAAATATTTTCATTTTTTTTTATGATAGACAATTTTGCGCTAAAAAAGATACTTTCTTTCTTCCCTTTTGAACCGACTTCCGAACAGGCTTCCGCCCTGCAAACGTTGTCCGGATTCCTTGTTTCAGGCAGTCAGAACGGGATTTTACTCCTGAAAGGATATGCGGGAACAGGCAAGACGACCCTGCTCGGCGCAACCGTAAAGATGATGGACTTGCTAAAACAAAAAACGATCCTTATGGCTCCTACCGGCAGAGCCGCTAAAGTTTTTTCGGAATATGCATCCCACAGCGCATTTACCATACATAAAAAGATATACCGCCAAAAAAGTTTTTCCAACGATTTTTCCGGCTTTACTCTTTTGGACAATCTTCATAAGGATACGGTTTTTATCGTCGACGAGGCTTCCATGATATCGAACGAAAACACCGGAAACGCCGTCTTCGGAAGCGGATGCCTGCTTGATGATCTTATACATTATATATATAGCGGCGAAAATTGCAGGCTGATACTTATGGGAGACTCCGCACAACTTCCCCCGGTGTCCCTCACTTACAGCCCGGCCCTGAACGCCGGATACCTTCAACGCTACAACCTGCATGTCACCGAAATACAACTCACACAGGTCGTCCGCCAACAAGACGGTTCGGGCATACTCTTCAACGCTACAAACATACGGGAAGCGCTACGTAACGGCAATATCGGCACTTACCCCAAAATCACGGCGGATCGTTTCACCGACATAAAAAAAATCAGCGGCAGCGAACTGATAGAAGAAATATCATCGGCTTACAGTCGCGACGGCGTTGATGATACGATGATTATATGCCGCTCGAACAAAAATGCCAACCTATATAATAATGGTGTCAGGAACCGGATTCTGTTCCGCGAAGAAGAAATTTCGGCGGGCGATCGCCTGATGGTTGTCAAAAACAACTATTTCTGGAGCAAAGAATACGAGGATCACGACTTTATTGCAAACGGCGAGATCGTACAGGTACTGCGTGTGAGGCGTACGGAAGAGATGCACGGCTTCCGTTTTTGCAATGTTTTGGTGCGTTTCGACGATTATGACATGGAAATGGAACTGAAAATCCTGTTAGACACGCTTCAAAGCCAGGCTCCGGCGTTGACCAAAGAATTAAGCGACAAACTGTTTCTGTCTGTAGCCGAAGATTACGCGGACATACGCACCAAATCCGAACGCATGAAAAAAATTAAAGAGGATCTTTATTTCAACGCCGTACAGGTGAAATATGCATACGCCGTCACATGCCACAAGGCGCAGGGCGGACAATGGAGCAATGTCTTCCTCGACGCAGGATACGTGACGGAAGATATGTTGGGCGAAGATTTCTTCCGATGGCTCTAC
This sequence comes from Tannerella sp., assembly GCA_031269635.1. GTDB lineage: Bacteria > Bacteroidota > Bacteroidia > Bacteroidales > Tannerellaceae > Tannerella. Next base: position 4,063 of record JAISYY010000149.1, read on the forward strand.
ACCGCTTTCACACGCGCCACAAAACGTCTTTATTTAGTCAACTGGAGATTGGGAGAAAACAATTATGATTAAATTTCCCGTTTATTTCGTTTTTAATGAAAATATGTCATATCTTTGCGGTACATGATATTTTACTTGTATTACTTCAGAATATGACAGGAATATGGCGAATAATGACAGACTAAAACAAATAATATCCGATATCGGGTTACTAAGCGATTTAACGGATAGTATGAAAGATTCGGAAATATATCCCGTATCTTTTTTCAGTCAGGCGTTTGATCTGATGCAAAAGATTCAAAGCGATTTCCATACGCTCGAAGCGGATCAGGTTGAGATGTTTGCTTCGCAGATGAAGAAACATGAGGCTTTAATATTATCCATACACCGGCAAATGCGGAATATCGGAGAGAATAACGGCGAGAAAAAATTTCAGGATGAGACTCTCGAACAAAAAACGCCGCCGGTGGCGACAACCGGCGCGTCCGCCCCGGTAACAGGGCAACGACCCGGTGGTGTAACGGTGACGGAAAAGGAAAACGTCGCCGGGCAGAATAATGATGCGCCGAAAAAAATCCCTTTCCTGAACCGCTTGAATATACTTAAGGATAATGCCGCGAAGGAGACGGAGAAGCCTCATAACGAAACGTTATACGATGCGCCGCCCGAAACGGAAACACCGCCCGTGAAGCAGATGCATGACGTACCCGGAAAGCCGGTAAACAGCATCATGGATGATTCGGCCGAATTGCCTGCAGACAGGCCGCCGACGGCAAAGAGGCCAATAAGACCTGTGCCAACGGCCGAAAGGATGGCGGCGCAGAATCCTGAAAGGGGGGTGTCCGCAACATTCAGACCTTCGAGGCCGACCGTCTCGGAAGCGGAAAAATCAACGATTACAATACCCACGACGGCGAAAGAAAACGCTGCATGGACGCCGGTGTGGCCGCCGGCCGGTAAGGGAATGGCCGGAGTGCAAAAAACGGCGGAACCCCAAACTCAAAATGTCTCCGCCTCTGCCGGTGTTCCGCCGGAACGAAGCGCCGCTCCGTCCCTGAACGATGCGATAGAGAAAAGAATATTATCAGACCTGCGCAGAGCGTTCAATGTGAACGACCGCTTCCGTTATCGTCGTGAGTTGTTCGGGGGAAACGAGGAAATTATGAACAAAGTAATTGTAATCCTTAACAGTAAGGAATCTTACAAAGATTCTATCCGGTTTCTGGAAGAAAAGTTACACTGGGATTTCAGCAATCCCATCGTTAAGGATTTTATTAAAGTATTAGAGATAAGATTTTTGTAATATAATGGCAAAACTTTTTGTTGTCCCGACACCGGTAGGAAACCTCGAAGATATTACATTCAGGGCTATCCGTACACTGAAAGAAGCCGACTTGATTCTGGCTGAAGATACGCGGACGACAAGCGTTTTACTGAAACATTACGAAATACGGAACCGGCTGCAGTCGCATCATAAGTTCAACGAACACAAAACGGCCGAACAGATCGCGGAGCGTATCAAAGCCGGAGAAAATGTTGCACTGGTCTCGGATGCCGGAACGCCGGGCATTTCGGATCCCGGTTTTTTACTCGTACGCGAATGTGTACAAAAAAGTATTGAAGTGGAATGTCTCCCCGGAGCAACGGCTTTCGTTCCGGCATTAGTCGTATCCGGATTACCGAACGACAGGTTTTGTTTCGAAGGATTCCTTCCTGTAAAAAAAGGCCGCCGGACGCGTCTCCTTGAGATCGCGGAGGAAGAACGGACGACAATCATCTACGAGTCGCCGTTCAGACTGGTTAAAACGCTCGTTCAGCTATCCGGTGTATGTGGCAAAGACCGTCCCGTTTCCGTTTCCCGTGAGATATCAAAACACTTTGAAGAAACGATACACGGCAGTCTCGAATATGCAACAAACTATTTTTCGACAAAGGAACCGAGGGGTGAATTTGTTATAATACTCGGAGGCCGGGAACGTCGGAGAATGTAATAAAAAAAATTGAACCATTTAATAAAAAAACAGTTATGAAAAAAGTGATAGCAGTATGTACATGTATCATCGTGTTTACGTCATGTGCGGAATATTCTTCCGAGCATAAAAAAATGAAAGAAGAAAATGATTCGTTGAAACTTTATATCAAGAAAAGTGAAGTGGAAATGGACAATATGTTAAGTATTTTGAATGCGATCGAAGATGATATCAAATCCATACGGGATACCGAGAAATTTTTCGACTTGCAGAATGATGCGGAACTTACCGGATCAAAACGCGAACAGATGAAAAACAATATGAAGGTGATCGCGGAGACGCTGAAACGAAACAGGCAGAAACTGTCGGAACTTCAGGGAAAATTAGACGCGAGCCATCTTCGCTCTTCCGCATTGCAGAAAACGATTGACCGTCTGTCGAACGATATTACTGAAAAAACGGGACTGATCGCGAAACTGCAAAACGATTTAGCGCGTAAAAATTTGCAAATAACACAGTTGTCCGAACAGGTAGAAGGGCTTCACTCGGATATCCGGACGCTCAAAGATGTTAACGAAAGCCAGAACGTACGCATCGACAGCCAGGACAAAGCCATGCACACCGTATATTACTGTTTCGGGACAAAAAAGGAACTGAAAGAGCAGAATATCCTTTCCGGAGGCGGACTGTTCGCCAAATCAAAAGCTTTACAGGGAGATTTCAACAAGGATTATTTCATCGTCATTGACAAACGCCAGGTCACCGCCATACCGCTCTATGCGTCAAAAGCAAAGATAAAGACCAATCATCCCCAGGAATCATATAATTTTTTCAAAGATCCCGAAGGAAATCTTACACTGGAAATAGAAGATCCCGAAAAATTCTGGAGCTTAAGCATCTATCTGGTTATCGAAGTAGGATGATGTCGTTTTGCACCGGCGGAGTTCCTTGCGGTATGTGGCGGCTTTCCCGCCGGTGACTTTGTTCATCAGCGACCAGAACCCGTCGTCGTGATTCATTTCAACCGTATGGCATAACTCATGCAGCAGGACATAATCAACAAGATGTTCCGGCAATAACATGACGGATAAGGACAAATTTATATTTTTCCGCGACGTGCAACTGCCCCAGCGTGTGCGGCTATTGGTAATTTTCACCGCCGCATACCGGAACCCGTACTTCTCAGCCAAAGCATTTAACCGCAGGGGCAATACGCGTTTCGCCTCGTGCCGGAGCGTATCCTCTACCAGTTTCCACAGCGCCTGCTGCGTCCGTTCATCACGAAAATCCGTTTGTAGCGGGCATGAGATATGCAGGATGCCATTCTTCACACCGGCATAGAAATTATCAAGCGACGTGCGTTTTATCTGCAGCCTGAACGTCAAGGACTGCAATACCGTATTTTCATCAAGCAGCATACGTCCGGGCGACTGTTGCAGCATCCGAAGCAGGCGTCCGTATTGCTGATTTATGAAAGACAACATTTCGCGCTCGCTGCCCCGGCGGGGTATCGTCGCATAAATACGGCCGCTATCGACCCTTAATGTATACCGGCGTGCACGGGGGTTGCGTCTCATGAGAATAATGCCCAAATCGCCTCCGGCTATTTCCTTATATTCAATCATGGCGCAAAAATAATGCATTTTTTTTTGTATTAATTCCGGTTTGTCCTATATTTGTCGAAATTTTAAAAGGGTGTTCTTAATTATATCTAATCTGACTAAGATGAAAAAATGCTTTAACATACCGGATGAAGCTACCGACAAAGAGCTATTCGTACGGCTTCATAAAAGTGATGAAAACGCTTTCACCGTCATCTATGAACGTTATCACAAAAGGCTCTATATGATTGCCTGCAAATACTTAAAAGACCGGGAACTTGCAAAAGATGCGGTACAGCAGATTTTCCTGAAACTGTGGGAGTACCGGACCGCACAAAATATCCCCGTAAACTTGAAGAGTTATCTGTTTGTCATGCTGAAAAACCTTGTATTAAACGAAATACGCAACAATCTGACGGCAACGGAAAAAATCAATGAAATAATTCAGGCTTCCGAAGAAGCGGATAATGAGTTTATCGCGGAAATAGAAAAAGAGGACTTAAAAGTACAACTGTACAAAGCAATCAATAATCTTCCCGAACAGAAGAAAACGGTTTGCCTGTATAAACTGGAAGAGAACCTGTCAAATATGGAAATTGCCGGTAAAATGCAGATTTCCATACCAACCGTAAAAACACATTATTCGCAGGCTTTAAAACTCTTAAGAACGTATTTCCATAAAATCATGATATTCATTCCGCTTTTTTGCGTGTGTTCGGGCCTTTTAAGTGATGTGAAATAAACAAGAATTACTGATTCACAAACACCTCGGTAAGGTTATTGATTAAGGCTTCCGTCAGGTGTTCTTCCGGCAGGATGATGTTGAAGTTCTCCCAGAAATCCCGGTCATAGCCATGCTTTGTTTCGGCGAAGATACGGGTGGGCGACAGGCGTTCGTTTTTTTGGAAAGGTTTTACGTCTTCCGTATCTACTTTGCACGTTACCATTTCAAACCAGAACTTCAGCGGCGAACCGAACAGGCGTTTTTTACGCCGCACTTTAAATTCGATGTCTCCGCGTATGTGGCTGATATGGTAAATCCCGTTTTCGGCCGGTTTGTACGAAACGATATACCCGGCGTGTTGCAGATCAATCTTCAGGCCGGCGGCTTTCCTGTCGACAAACATGTTCGTTGCTTTGCTTATCATGACGGGATTTACTTTAAACCGGATTTCAACCAGCGCTTTGCTATCCCTTTCGATAAACAGTTCTCCCGTGTAGAGCGGTTCCCGGATGTATTCCTTCTGCCGGAACAGGATGACGTTCACCATGCGGCCGTCGATGACGTCCAGTCCCTTGTGCGCGTACAGGTAGAGCGGTTCGCTGCCGGGATTGATAAAATCCGGCAGTTCTTTCATAATATCCAGTATAAGGCAGGAATTGACGCCCGACCGCATTTTGGGGAAGATCGTATCGGAGCGCTGCCGGTCGACGAAACGGCGTTTTTTTATCAGTTTCACCTGGTCGTCTGCTGCCGGGCGGTCATATCCCGTTTTGTAGATCCGGAGTATGGATTCCGTCAGGTCAATGTTTTTACGGCGGTGATCAATCCCTTCCCGGTAAAACGACGTCAGGTAAACGGGATCGGCGGAGTAGTTAACCGGACGGCAACGTATCATCTCGTCCAGTATTTGTGCGGGATTGGCGTATCTTACGACGATTTCCTGCAAAGGGACAAATTGCGGTTTCATCGCCAACTCAACATTTTTACCGTCCAGTAATTCCGCCTCCATGTCGATACTTTCGTATCCGATGTGCGAGAAACGCATTTTATACCGGCGGAGGGAATCCGGCAAGGTGAGTTGAAAGGCGCCGTCCTGATTGCTGACGGTTCCCGTCGTCGTGTTCAGGACGCCGACGGATACGAAGGACAGCGGGCTTCCGGTTTCATCGTCGGAGAGCGTTCCCCTGACCGTAAAATGCGAATCCTGCACAGGCTCTTCCGCCCGGGGGACACGGGCCGGTTCGTCCGGCAGGCGCAGCAGGAGGTACGCCCCCTGTATGTCTAATTTCAGGCGATTATTCCCGGTAATCAGGTAAATGGCATTGCGCAGCGAATAGTCGCCTTTAGGAACCGTTATTCTTTTATCGTTGTTTATGACCTGGCTGTCGTAAACGAATAAATAGCCGGACTGTTCGGATATATCTTTCAGCAATTCAAAAACCGTGCCTTTGTTTACGGCGATATGCACGGTTTGATCAAACGCATCGCCGTCATCAGCCTGCATGCCTGTCGCTGTGAAACAGATAAACATGCAGGCGATAAGGCGGCGCAGTGAGATATTTCCCGTTTGATCCATTTTGAAAAGCTATTCTTTTTTCGAGATGTAAATTATATTTTCATCCTGCGAGCGCCGCAGGTTTAAAACCAGGCAGATTATTTCTGCGATTTCCGGGAGGTTATTTCCAAGAGTGACGGGGATTGTCAGCGAGCGGTTTTCGAGTTCCGGATCTATTTGTATGCGGATGGAATCCGAATGTGTATTTATGATTGTGACAATATTTCCCAAGTGTTCATCTTTGAAATGGATCCGCCCGAAATTCCCGTCAGGCTGCCGGCGGTCTGTTTTACTCAGCCGTTGCCGTTCCGCATCGAGGAACACCGTTTCCCCGGCCTTTACGGAAACGGTCTGCTGCCGTTTTTTCAGGGATACGCGAACCTCCCCGTCCCGTACGGATAACAGGAACGAAGAAGCGTCTTTACTTCTTACGTTAAAGGCCGTTCCCGTTACTTCGACGGTTGCCGGGCCGGTATTGATAACAAACGGACACCCGTCATTCCGGTTTATTTCAAAAAACGCTTCGCCGTTCAATATGACTTCGCGCCTGTCTTCGGCGAATTTATCGGGATATTTCAGCGAAGTCTGCTCCGATAAATATACGACCGAGCCGTCCTGAAGCATTGTCGCCAGCGTGAGCGCATTCGCTTCGTTATGCAGGACAAGGAGTTCTTTTTCCGGAGCCTGTGTCCGGCCGGTAATGTATAAAGCGGAAAAAACGCCTGCCAATAAAACGGCAATGGCTGCCGCCCACGTGGAGAACTTCACGGTGTGCCGTTCTTCAGCCCGGGAAGCCGCGCTCCATAACGCGCTTCCCGGTACATTCGCATCCGGGAGCAGTCCGTCCCGTTCAAATCTTTTGTACAGACGTTCCCAGGCCCTGTCTGCCATTCTATTTTCTTTTTCTTTAAAAACCATGATTATAAGTATATTTTTCTATTTCCTGCCGTAATGTTTTATAGACTTTTGTCATTTCTGCTTCTACTGTTTTTACAGAAATAGAAAGGCTTTCGGCAATTTCTTTATATTTTTTCCCGTCCAGGCGGTGCATTTTAAAGATCTGCAAGCGCCGTTTGGGCAGTTTGTTCAATGTTACATTGACCAGATTTTCCAGTTCCCTGTATTCCATCTGCTCCTGTGGCGAAGGTTCGCTTGCGGCATCCGGCAAGCTTTTCAGATAGCGTTCGCGTACCGACAGATTTTCCAGGTAACGGAGCGACAGGTTTCTTACCGCCCCATAAAGATAGTTTTTGACGGAATGTGAAATCCGGACAGTCTCCCGGTCTCGCCAGATGTTGTAAAAAACATCCTGTACCACTTCCTCCGAAACGTCTTTACGGCCGGTTATGCCGGATGAATACAGACAAAGAGGCGCATAATACAGGCGAAAAACTTTTTCAAATGTTTCGATGTCTCCCTCTTTGATCTTTCCGAATATAACGATGTCATTAAGCATAAAACCGGTCTTGTATGAATAAGAAGATCAAAAGTACAACATTATTGTGATTTCCGGTGCTGTTTTTTCAATTTATTTACTGCATTTTCCAACGATTCCGTCGGTTCGATAATATTGTACATGCCCCAAAAGTTCTCATCCTGATACAGCGCGACTTCCTGGCTTAGCGACTGGCGCAGGGAGAAGGCTTCCCTGGCCGGTATTTTGGCGACATTCCGGTCTGTCCGGTCGGTAATTACCGTTTCGCCGCATACGGTATAGTTTGTCGCGAAAAGTTTCCGTTTCCAGTCGCATTTGAATTTGATGTCGTTGCGGATATAGTTCAGGTATGTTTTGTCGCCCTGCTGCTTATACGTGACGACGTAGGCGACTTCTTCCGGTATGAAACGCAGTCCTCTGGGTTTCTCGATGAGTATGGTATTAATCACTTTCTGCCTGTCGCGCATGTCTATTTTAAATTCGGCGCGGGTGAACGACAATGTTTCCCGGTCAATATAAAACGTGCCGATGTACAGCGGGTATGGCAAAATCATCTGCGGTTCGAAATGAACGACATACTGGATGCGGTCGTTAATCGTGGTTGTTTCTCCCATTTTGTATGTATAATACTGGATGATTTCCTGTTCAAGCAGGAAATACGGGTTTTTAACGATGTCCATGTATACGGTCATATTCGGGCCGCCCTGCAATTTCACGCTCAGCGTATCGGAAATTTTCGGACTTATCAGTTTGCGCCCTTTAAGGATTTTCACCCTGTCCAGATCGGCCGGTTGATTGTACGGTCCTTTGTATATTTCGATGACCGCCTCCGAGATATTTATGTACCGGCGGCGCTTTTGAATAGTTTCCCGGTAAAACCCCGTCAGGCTGTTCGGATTCAGGACGTAATTATTTTCCACTTTCTCAAGCGCCGCCTTTATCAGGTCGCGGGGATTCCTCCAACTGAATACCTGAATTTCACTTAACACGTACGATTCCGGTGTGATATAGAAAGTCCGTCCTTCGTGACTGTTTCCGTTAATCGCAATCCTTGCATTGTAATAACCGATACAGGAGAGCTGGATTTCCTTCACGTTTAAATCCTTATTTATCTTAAACGTAAATTCCCCGTCTTCGTTTGTGATAGTTCCCGTATTGGCGCCTATGGCCGAGACGTTCACATATTCGACAGCCTTCTTTGTCCGCAGATCCTTCACTACACCGCTGATCGTGTAAAAATCGCCGGTATCATCCTGCGCATGGGCCGTCATACCGTTGCCTGATAATGATATTATCAGTACTAAACACATAGTTAATAAACGTTTTGTTTCCATTTGAATAATATTTAGAGATTAATAGTAAATGCATTTTGAAATTATGATCGGCGAGATGATAAAAACCCTACAAAAAAAGGAAGATTTTTTTGTATTATATGTTCCGGTCAACTATATATGCCCTCATTTCATATTAAAATAACATTTATGATAAAAAAATTATTTATGTTCGCCGGGATAGCGTTTCCGTTATTGTTCCCCCATACTCGCGTTCGTGCGGACGAACCGGGGAATAAAATCCCGAAACGAATCGTAAGTGTGATGGACAGCAGCATTCACATGGCCGTGGAAGACCTGTTCGACGCGACCGGCTACGTCATTACCCATGCCGCCGAATGGCAGATTGACCCGGGAAAAATCATTTCATGCGGTTCAAGCGCCGGTGCAATAACCGTATT
>JAISYY010000177.1 GCA_031269635.1 Tannerella sp.
TATGTTCGCCGACAACCTGCCCGGCGTAGACTTCCTCGCCCGGAGCGATGAAAAACCGTCCGCGCGACTGGAGGTTATTCAGCGCGTAGGCAAAAGCGTTACCCGTTTCCATAGCGATGATGGAGCCGTTCTGGCGTCGTTCGATAGTCCCCTTCCAGGGTTGAAACGCCAGAAAACGGTGGGCGATGATGGCTTCACCGGCCGAAAGCGTCAGCAGCAGATTGTTCAGACCGATAATCCCACGCGAGGGGATGGTGAACTCAAGGAAGATACGTCCGTTTTTATTTTCCATTTGCCACATTTCGCCTTTCCGCTTCGTTACCGCGTCGATGGCGCGGCTGGCACAGTCTTCCGGCAAATTGACGGTTAACTGCTCGACCGGCTCGCATCTCTGCCCGTTCATTTCCTTGATAATCACCTGCGGCTGTCCTACCTGTAATTCATAGCCTTCGCGCCGCATGGTTTCAATCAGTATCGACAGATGCAGTACGCCGCGACCATAAACAAGCCATGAATCGGCCGAATCCGTCGGTTCGAGGCGCAGGGCGAGATTCCTGTCCAGTTCCCGCAAGAGCCGTTCGTAGAGATGGCGGGACGTAACGTACTTCCCTTCTTTCCCGAAAAAAGGAGAATTGTTGATGGTAAAGAGCATCGACATGGTCGGTTCGTCAATGGCGATGACCGGCAGCGGCTCCGGTGTCAGGACGTCGGTAACGGTTTCTCCGATCTCAAAGCCTTCCATGCCGATCACGGCGCAGATGTCGCCCGATTTGACGGACACCGTTCTGGCGCGTCCCAGTCCTTCGAAAATGTCGATTTCTCTGATTCGCGATTTCACCTGCGAACCGTCGCGCTTGCAGAGCATAATATCCTGCCCTTCACTCAGCTCACCGCGGTGCACGCGCCCTACGGCGATACGTCCCACGTACTGCGAATAGTCCAGGGAGGTGATTAGCATTTGGGAAGGCCCTTCGAGCGTGGCCGGTTCGGGGATATATTCAATGATACCGTCCAGCAGGGCATAAATATCCCCGGTCGGCTGATTCCAGTCGGTCGACATCCAGCCCTGCTTGGCCGAGCCGAAATAGGTCGGGAAATCCAACTGTTCCTCCGTCGCGTCCAGGCTGAACATCAGGTCAAACACCATCTCCTGCACTTCGGAGGGACGGCAGTTGGGCTTGTCCACCTTATTAACGACGACAATGGGTTTCAATCCCAGCGCGATCGCCTTCTGCAGCACGAAACGGGTCTGGGGCATCGGCCCTTCGAAGGCGTCGACCAGCAGCAGACAGCCGTCCGCCATGTTCAGCACCCGCTCCACCTCGCCGCCAAAATCGGCATGTCCCGGCGTATCAATGATGTTTATTTTGTAGTCCCTGTAACGGATAGATACGTTCTTGGCCAGAATCGTAATTCCGCGTTCGCGTTCCAGATCGTTGCTGTCGAGAAACTGGTCTAAATCGGCCTGTCCCTCACGGAACAGTTTTCCAGCCAATAACATTTTGTCAACCAGGGTTGTCTTACCGTGGTCCACATGCGCAATAATGGCTATATTTCTTATATTCTGCATTCCTAATGTTGATATTTCAGATGCAAAAGTACGCATAAAATATCAGCGCTCCTAAAAAAATGTCCGAAAGCGATGGCACATTCAAAAAAAACGCCTATCTTTGTCGCCGCTTAAATAATATGGTATTAATTTATTACAAGTAAACGCATGTATTTGGATTCAGCAAAAAAAGCAGAGATTTTCTCGAAATACGGGAAATTAAAGACAGACACGGGTTCTGCGGAAAGTCAGATTGCATTATTTACCTACCGGATCAGTCACCTGACCGAACATCTGAAGGTGAATAAAAAAGACTACGGCACCGAACGTGCACTGAAAATGATGGTAGGCAAACGCCGCCGCTTGTTGGACTACTTGATGAAAGTGGATATTGCAAGATATCGCGCCATCATCAAGGCATTGAACATCCGAAAGTAACATTCCGGTTTTCACTGTAAACAGGAGGAAAGGCAGCTTCCGCGAAAAACGGGAGTTGCCTTTTTTACGGTTCATACGCAACAGGAACCCGTAACATAACCCCCGCATGAAAATACAGGGCGGAAAGTTTGGCCAATTCAAAAAGACGCCGTATCTTTGTCGCCGTTAAAAACGAAGAGGTACCATAGCTCAGTTGGTAGAGCAAAGGACTGAAAATCCTTGTGTCCCCGGTTCGATTCCTGGTGGTACCACAAACAGAATTGATCATCAATGAATTGCACACAAAATAGACTAATACAAGGACTAATCCGCATCCCTTTCCGTGTTTTCCCGTGACAGTAGTAATGTTTCGTTTGACCGGAAAAGACAGGCCAATACCCTAAAACGAGACGGTTTTCACAGCGTTGCCCAGGTTTGCAAAACTTACTTTTACACAGCAAGGATTACGGTAACCTGCTGTAACCTTCGATTTCGTATATCTTGCTTTGTATAACCACAATCCATAGGACTATTCTTTTGTGAGTTTTAGTTTTGCTCCGCAGGCGGGACAGATGATCGCCTTGTAATCAGGTAATTCGGAATCCGGGAACAATTCCCTTATAGACACGTCAAGTTCTTTTGCAATCAATTCCAGTGATTGCAGGCGCGGAGTTTCATATCATGTGGCGTGTAGTAGCGCAAAAAACGGGCGCAAGCGCCTATAATCACAAGCGCCTTTACCTTATGTATTGTCGATTTGAGATTGAATCAGCGATTGAAACATTCATTTTATGCGTTTTTTGCAAATCTAAAATTTTCATTTACCTTTGCCGCTCGAATAAACAGGTTGCGAGGGGTGTGTTACACCGTTGTCGCGACATATATTTTACAAATCAATGAAGTCGTTTTTTATAAGAAATAAAGAGATCAGATTGCCTATTATTCAGGGAGGTATGGGCGTTTTTCGCTTTCGGGACTTGCTGCGGCTGTCGCCAATGAAGGTGGAATCGGTGTTATATCATGTGCAGGACTGGGGCTTATTCACAGGCAAACTCCCGGCGATTATCTCCGAAACTGTATTTGGGGACTTAAAGAGGAAATACGAAGAGCAAGAGAGAAATCTCAGGGAGTGATAGGATTGAACATTATGGTCGCTCTTTCTAATTTTAAAGATATGGTCTGTACGGCGATATCGGAAAAAGTGGATATAATATTTGCCGGAGCCGGACTTCCGCTTGATCTGCCGTCGTACCTTACTCCCGACAGCAAAACCCTTTTAGCGCCTATCGTATCGTCTGCCCGTGCAGCCCGATTGATTTGTGAAAAATGGAAAACCAACTACAATTATCTTCCTGACTTGATTGTCGTAGAAGGACCTAAGG
>JAISYY010000206.1 GCA_031269635.1 Tannerella sp.
GACGATTTCCGAAGAAATCAAACGTTTGATTTCTTTACCATACCGTTCCAAGTCACGTTCCGGGTCAGGTCTAAGCTTAGCTTCCAGCGACGCAAACAGTGTCGCATCGTCTTCCATGAAACCTTCAAAGTAGGCGATTTCTTTCAATGCCTTGAGGGCTTTTTCGCTCTGGCGGTCATATTCAAAATTTTTCTCTATCAGATATTTTTTGAACGATTCATAATCCCCTTCCGGATAATGAAATTCTTCTGCCGGAGGTATTTTCTTATGTTTGTTGACCCACCCCGTTATGTAGTCAAACAGGATATAATCCTTGTCCGCATACAGATAGTACAGCATGGCAGGAATCTTATCCTCCTCCGTTTCAAAATCGGGACGTATACCGCCGCCGTCGCGTACCGGGCGGCCGTTTCCCGTATAAAACACCGAAGTAAGGCTGTCCGGGATGGCGGTCACGCTACCGTCCGCCCCTCTACGGGCATAATCCAATTGCTGGATGCAGCGGCCACTTGGGATATAATATTTGTTCGTCGTAACTTTCAGTTTCCCGTCATAAGGCAGGTTACGCGTGGACTGGACAAGTCCCTTGCCGAAAGAACGCTGTCCGACAAGCACCGCGCGATCCATATCCTGCAACGCTCCCGAAACAATCTCCGAAGCCGAAGCCGAAGACCCGTTTATAAGCACCGCTATGGGTATGACCGTATCTACCGGTTCGTTATAGGTACGGTATGTCCTGTCCCACTGTCCCACTTTTCCCTTCATGGACAGCACCTCTTTTCCCTTGGGAACGAACAGGCCGACTATCTGAACGGCGCCTTCGAGCACCCCGCCTCCGTTATCCCTCAAGTCCAGTATGAGGGATTCTATCTGATGATTCTTCTTCAGGTCTTCAAATGCGGATTTAACTTCCTGGGCGCTTTTATCGGTAAAGCCCGTCAGGCAAATATATCCGGTCCTGTCGCCATAAACGCCGTAGTGTACAACCTGGTTTACGATCACCTGTTTGCGAATGACATCGAACTTGAGCAGTTTCTTTTCGCCCGGGCGCCTTACCTGCACGGTCGTTTTCGTATTCGGGACGCCTTTAAGCAGTTCGCTCACTTTGTCGGACGGCAGTCCCGACGCATTGACGGAATCAACGGTAACAATCGCGTCTCCGGCTTTAAGTCCGGCAAGCGCAGCCGGCATCCCTTCGTAAGGCTCGGTGATGACCGTTCCTCCTTCGCGGTAGCGTATGACGGCTCCTATTCCCCCGTATTCGCCGGTTGTGATGAATTTTAACTGTTCCATCTCATCTTCCGGTATATATTCCGTATACGGGTCAAGCCCTTTCAGCATCGCATCAATACCGCGGCGCACGGTTTTTTGGATGTCGACCGTATCTACGTAGAACATTTCCACCTCTTTTATCAAAGCGTTGAAAACATCCAGTTGTTTACTCACTTCAAAACGGTTGTCATCGCTTTTGTTACTCCTTCCCGTTTGCGAATGATTATTCTCCTGTGCATGCATGACGCAAACAGAGAGGATTACTATCAGAAAACTTAATTTTACTCGTCGCATATTATAATATTCTTTGAAAAAAACGGCGTAAAAATAGTTATTTATATGCTTACTTCCTTAAAATCTCATTAACTTTTAACTTTATTTGTCCCCAGCGTTCTTCCGGTATCTGCGCACCGACAACGTCGATAACGTTTGCAGAAAGCAGACTTCCCAACTTCGCAGACTGTTCCAGCGTCGCGCCGGCCGAATACCCGTATAGGAATCCGGCGGCAAAATGATCGCCCGCACCGGTCGTATCGACCACATGACGGTTCAGCGCCTGTTCGTGTACCACCTTCCCGCTGCTTCCGGCCAGTGCGCCGTCTTTACCGATCGTAACTACGGCCCTTTCCACATCTTTTAATATCACGTCCAAAGCCTCGCGTGCGGCAAGTCCCGTATAGGCCTCCGCTTCACTTTCGTTCGAGAACAGGACGTCAACGTAAGCCGGTATCGCTTCTTTCAGCAAATCCCTGAATCCGTTGACGATATTGAAGTTCGACAAGTCCAGCGCCACTTTCAGTCCCATACTTTTAACCCGTTTCAGCAAGGGGAGGAACAGTTTTTCGTTGGAGATCAGGTATCCTTCCATGTAGATGCAGTCATACCGGCGGAGGATATCGCCGGGTATTTCTTCGTCCGACAGCGTTTCGGCAGGTCCGAGGAACGTCGCCATCGTACGTTCGCCGTCGGGCGATATCAGGACGGTGGAACATCCCGATATTCCTTCCGTACGGACGAAAAACGGATTCACCCCGGCCTCTTTCGTCTTTGCCTCATAAATTCTGCCTGCTTCATCATCTCCCGTTTTCCCGATATATCCGGCCTCTGCGCCGAGCTTAGCCAGCGCCCGCATCGTGTTACCGGCCGAACCTCCCGGAGATTCTTTCCGCGGCAGTCCGGCCTGCGCCTGTTGAAGTTCCCTCATGACAGATTCATTTATCAAATCCATCGCTCCTTTTTTCATTCCCGTTTCGGCCAGGACGTTATCACTGTCCAGCCGGAGCAATACGTCCAAAAGCGCATTGCCAATACCGATTATTTTCATTCCCTGTAAATTTATTTAAACATAACTATCCTGTTAATTAGCATCATACGGCGGATTATCGTTTATTATCCGTCGTATGAAGATAATTTTTCTGCAAAAATATTGTATATTTAGAAAATAGCGTTTATCTTTGCACCGCAATTTTGAAAAAAAATTCTTCCTTAGCTCAGTCGGTTAGAGCATCTGACTGTTAATCAGAGGGTCCTTGGTTCAAGTCCAAGAGGAAGAGCGTGAAAAAGCAGTTACA
>JAISYY010000354.1 GCA_031269635.1 Tannerella sp.
GGAGTATGTCTCGGCTGGCAAATGACATGGGCCTACGGCTCCGCCTCCACTCATGCGGGATTTGCCAATTACGACCGCAACCGGGATACGATGTACTTTCGCATTGCAGATGCAGTGAAGACCATGATTGCCGATACGGGGATAGACATCATCATCCCTTCGGCCACGGCCATCCGCAACCTCCGTTCGACAAGCGTAAACAACCCGCCGTTAGACCTCACCCGCGACGGTTATCACATCGACCTGGGCGCAGGCCGTTATACGCTGGCCTGCACGTGGTTTCAAGCCCTGATTGCACCCTGTCTGGGCACAACCGTCGTCGGAAACCCCTTTAAAACCGATAACGGAAACGTGCCCGTCACCGGCGACAATATCCTGCTGTGCCAGAAAGCCGCGCAATATGCCTGTATCAAAAGATTTGAACCGTCGGTAATTGACGGGGGCATCAACGTGCCGTAAGACTGTTCGTCTGCCGTCATTTCTTTTTTTTCCGTTCATGGGGTCGGGGCTTATAATGACGACTGCATTGAATTAACTTGACAGCAGGTTATGGAAAGGTCGATTGGAAGAAATCGGCGGGAAAAGGATATTGTTTCTAATTTCCTGACTGCTGTTGTACTTTTGCTGTTTCGGGAAATAAATTTTAACAGCATGACATTTTTCCTTCATAGCTTGTCATTCATCGTTCATTGTTACACTTCCTTCCTTTTTATACCTATTAATGGTTATTTAGTGCCTTAATTTACCCCAAAAATCCCAACTATTAGGGATTGCAGGTTAATTTTTACCGCTCTATCTTTGCACACGGATACGATTAGATTTTAATAGACATTATGCTAATAAATAGAAAAAATATATTAATAGTGTGCATCAGCCTTTTATCCGCCGGATTCTGTGTGATAAATGCGGCGGAAGAGGGTCGTGATGCGGCAGAATCGGAGGCGAAGAATGAGCATGCGGTAACGCCTGAAAAAAAATCCCGCCTTACGCTGGGAGGGTATGGCGAGGCGGTTATGAGCCGGATGTTTTACAGCAGTAATTATAAACGATATACGAATGCCGAATTGTATAAGGATGCGGATTCGTACGGGCAGTTTGATTTGCCTCATGTCGTGTTTTTTGTCGGGTATGATTTCGGCAAGGGCTGGACAATGGGGTCGGAAATTGAGTTTGAACACGGGGGAACGGAATCCGCCATAGAGATAGAAGAGGAAGAAACCGGAGAATATGAGAGCGAAATAGAACGGGGCGGGGAAGTCGCACTGGAACAGTTCTGGATTCAGAAAAGTTTTTGTGATGCATTGAAGATACGTATGGGACATATCATTGTGCCTGTCGGACTGACAAATCAGTATCACATGCCGACGGAATTTTTTACCGTTTACCGTCCGGAGGGCGAAACGGCGATTCTGCCCTGTACATGGCACGAAACGGGCGTCAGTTTGTGGGGACGCACGAAACACTGGCGTTATGAAGTGATGTTCGTTGCCGGACTGGATGCGGACCGCTTTGGCTCCAAAGACTGGATAAAAGGAGGCGCCGGAAGTCCTTACGAATTTAAAATGGCCACCTCCTACGCCGGCGCTGTTCGGGTAGATAATTATTCCGTAAAAGGGTTGCGGGTAGGCGTCAGCGGATATGCCGGAAACAGTGCGTCGAACAGCCTGAAACCGGATTCGTACCGCGATGTGAACGGGACGGTTACGATCGGCTCCGTTGACCTTCATTACGATAACTATAATACTATTGTACGCGGGAACTTTGTTTACGGACACCTTTCCGATTCCGA
This sequence comes from Tannerella sp., assembly GCA_031269635.1. Lineage (GTDB taxonomy): Bacteria > Bacteroidota > Bacteroidia > Bacteroidales > Tannerellaceae > Tannerella. Next base: position 1,790 of record JAISYY010000354.1, read on the forward strand.
GAAAATAACGAAGAAAAATATGGAAAGCCGTAGCGGTTCTCCTTCGCCGAAGACGCCGATAGGATCGGACGCTATTAGTATCGGGATAGAAGCCGGCTATGACATCTTTTCCCAAATTGCGAATCTGAAAACGAAAGGAAACAGGCTGTATCTGTTCGGACGCTATGACTACTATGATTCCATGTATAAAACGCAGGGGAATATAACCGACAATGACTGTTGGGGGCGTCAGCGCGTCGCCGGAGGACTGAATTATATGCCGCTGAAAGGATTAGTCGTGAAAGCCGAATTTTCGCACCGGATTTTAAAGAGCCGCTATAATAATGAAAATACGCTCAGCGTAGGCGTTGCGTATTCGGGATTGTTTGATATGTAAATTAATATTCACTAAATAAATAATAAACTTATGAGCAAATATGTTAGATTTCCGCTTTTGATTGTGACTGCCGTCATTTTGGGTTTGAGTATGTCATCCTGTAACGATGACGATGATCCCGTAACGGAAGATACGCTGGATCCCCAAAAAACAAAAACAGTTGAGCAGTATGTTAACGAGGTAGTAATTGCAACCTATAAATCACTGGCCGACGAATCCATCGACTTGTATGAAACATGTGCCGGATTGAAAGAAAACCCCACGCAGGGAAATATTGAAGCCGTATGTAACGAATGGATTGCAGCCCGCAAATACTGGGAACAGACCGAAGCCTTCCTGTTTGGCGCGGCGGCAGATTATTACATTGACCCGCATATCGATTCATGGCCGCTGGACAGGGCGCAGCTTGACCAGACCCTGAAGAATACGACACTGATAAACAACATGAAGGAAAACGGCTGTAATTTCGACGGCTTTGCCACGCTCGGATACGGGTTGCTGGGTTTCCATGCCGTGGAATACATGGTCTTCCGCGACGGGGGAGCGCGCAAACAGGGAGGAGGCGTTGATAAGGACGGCGTTTCTTACGGCGCATTGAGCGAAACGGAGCTGGTCTATTGTGCCGCCGTAGCCGAAGATCTCCGTAACCAGTGCATACGCCTGGAAGCCAGTTGGGCGGGTATCGAAAACGTATCGGCCGAAAAACAGGCTATCCTGGAAGATGCGGAACTTGAACCGACGCTTAACTATGGCGAGATTATGATTGCCGCAGGCGAACCCGGCAATAAGATTTACAAAACGCAGATAGCCGCTTATGTCCAAATTCTTCAGGGCGCCGCCGATATTGCGGATGAAGTGGGCAATACAAAAATTACCGACCCGGTAAGCAGCGGGAATGTGCTGGATGTGGAATCCTGGTACAGTTGGAACTCGATTGACGACTTTGCCGATAACATCCGGAGCATACAGCACGCTTATTATGGAAATAACGGGAATACGGTTCACGCCTCTTCGGTAAGCGCATACGTCAAGTCGCTCAACACAACGCTGGACAGCGAGATACAGGCAGCCATCGCCACCGCTATCGCCGAAATAGAAGCCATGCCCGCCCCTTTCAGGGACAACCTGACGGAAGCCGCCAGCGGGAAAGCCAAAAATGCCTGCAACGCTTTACTGGATAAACTGGATGAGGCGATCGAACTGATACAGGAATAATTTGACATGAAAAAAATATATTTTTCTTTCATCACCGGTTTGATCATACTGTTTTCTTCCTGTCATAAAGAGGATGATATCTCTAAAGATGATTCCGGAAACGAGGATCTGTCGGAAGAATATTATGCCGGAGGACGGGCAGGCACCGTTTTTAACGAAACGAGTTCCGCCTACGAGTTGCCGACGCCGGCCGTCGAACAGGGAGGTTATCTGGCTTCATTCAAAAGGGGGGAAGGGCTGTTTGAGGATCCGTTTGTTACAACGGGCGCCGACGAATCCCCACTGGGAGGATTAGGCCCGCTGTATCTGCGAACCTCCTGCTTCCACTGCCATCCGAATTACGGACACGGCAAACGCCAGACTTCCTATAATTCGACAACAATCGGTAACGGATATCTGCTGGTCGTCACCGACGAAACGGATACTTACCTGAGTTCGCTGACGGGGATGCCCCAGACACGTGCCGTAGAACCTTTCAAGCCTCCCGTCGATGAGACGAAAATTAAGATCGACTGGTTGCCGTACGTCGATGAATGGGGAAATACGTTCCCGGACGGGGATTCTTATGCACTTATATACCCGGAAGTAACGATTCCCGAAGATGCTTATTATGTACCGCTGGAAGTGACGAAAAACGGGGTGACGACCGTTGTTCCTTACCGGAATGTCAGGGTAAAGCTGGAATCCACGATCGGCATTTACGGTACGGGTTTGCTGGACGCCATTCCCGATGATTCGCTGAAAGCCGAGTATGCGAAGCAGGAAAAACTCGGCGTAAACCTGAACCCGTCTTTTTTTGCCGGCGGCGAATGGACGAGGCAATACAGCAATACGTTGCAGGGAAACGGCGAGCAACACCCGTTTCGCTATACGTATGCATTGAGCCGCGGGCCGTTGCAGGATGCCGCCGGAGCGAATGCGATCTGGAATATTACGAACGTAACCCGCAGTGACCGTCATTATCACTACATGACGAAAACGTATGCCGCGGTTGCTTCGCGAGACCCGGATGTCCAGGCACGGTTTTACGAACTTTTCCCTAAATACAGTCTGACCGGAGACGTCGAAAAGGATATTTATAATTACCTGGTAGCGCCGACCGCAGATGCACCGGAAATGACGGATGAAGAGTACGTCGATTTCATGGTCTGGCACCGCGGACTGGCTGTGCCCGCCGCACGTAACCTGGATGACGAAGAGATCCGGACGGGAAGAAAACTGTTCCGTGAAACAGGCTGTGCGACCTGTCACCGCCCGTCGTGGACTACGGGAGAGGATAATTTTACGGATCCGGCTTTGTTTTTCAGGAACAGCGACGTTCGCCTGCCCCAGTATCCGAATCAAAAGATATGGCCCTATACCGATATGGTACAGCACCGGCTTTTCATGAAGAACGATATCCGCACGGGCTGGTGCCGTACAACACCCCTGTGGGGACGTGGCCTGAGCCTGAAATGCACGGGCGC
>JAISYY010000379.1 GCA_031269635.1 Tannerella sp.
AAGTAATTTCTTTCGGTAGAGAGCATCATATCTATTTATAATTGTTTTTTTATATGGCACGACGAATACACTTTGTTTATCTTTTCGATAAAACACTGCAAATATATAATTTGTTTTAGTAAGGTGTATATCTTTTTTATATGTTTCACAACATAGTTTTTAAATTATTTCTTTATTTGTTTCGGAATTTGCAACCATTCAGGTATCGTAGCGACACAATTTAAATATCCTAAACCTGTTAACTATTTTTGATTTCCGTATCAGAAAGTGGTTCCAAGGGCTTGGAGATAGTTTCTCAATGCGAAGAAAGCCGTTTGACCTATTCTTTCCTTGCCGAATCTATCCGGAGGAATGTAAATAATAAAATGGTAAATCCCCATAAGGCCGACCCTCCGTAACTAAAGAACGGCAAAGGGATTCCTATTACGGGAGTGATACCGCATACCATTCCTATATTGACAAACGCATGGAAAAAGAACAGGGACGCTACGCTATATCCGTACACCCGCCCGAACGCAGACGATTGTCGTTCGGCAAGTGATATGAGGCGCAATATGAATATTCCGTAAACAAGAATCACAAAAAACGATCCGATAAAACCAAATTCTTCCCCTACCGTGCAAAAAATAAAATCCGTATCCTGTTCCGGCACATATTTCAGCTTCGTTTGCGTTCCGTTTAAAAATCCTTTGCCGGAAAAACCGCCGGAACCGATTGCTATTTTAGATTGATTGACGTTATAACCCGTGCCCGCAAGATCGTCTTCCAATCCCAACGATACTTTTATACGTTGCTGCTGGTGAGGTTTTAATATTTCATTGAACGCATAATCTACGGAGAACATAAAACCCAGCGAAATACCGGCGAAAAGCGCCAGCAATACATATTTCCAGAGGATCTGCCGGAACGAGTATAAAATTAAAAACAGGGAAAAACCGGCGATCAGGCCAATCAATATCCACATCGTATTAAACGGATGGAATAAGGATATGGCATAACCCGCAATGCCGGAGCATACCGTTATCAGGAAAAAATAAGTGCTCAGTTTGCGTTCATTAAGGATAAAACGCAGCACAATACAGATTATCACAAGGATAAGACTGCATATAATCAATGCGCTTACCGGCGTATTATTCCATATAAGTGATTCATATTTCAATTCAAGGATGAAAAACAGGGCTGTGCAAATGCTTGTTAGCAACACATATCCCGACATCCCTTCGCGATACAGCACTAATGAAAGCGCCAGGAACATAAGTGCAGAACCCGTTTCATGCTGCAAAATAATACATAACACCGGCAGCAGTACAATCCCTATGGAAATGGTGAAATTTTTAACCGTCAGCAGATTAAACTCGTACGTGTTCATAAACCGGGCAAGCGCAAGCGCTGTTGCAAACTTGGCAAACTCGGCCGGTTGCAAGCGAATGGAAGAGGTAATAACAAGCCACGAACGGGAACCTTTTATATCGGGGGCGATGAAAATGGTCAGGATAAGCAATATGATTATCAGGCCATATATCGGGAAAGCAAATGTTTCAAAAAAATTCTTGTCGAGCATCATTATCAGGAAGATAAGCAGGACGGACGTTCCTATCCAGATAAGCTGCATAGCCGGACGTCCCTGCAAACCGAAAAAGCCGGGATTGTCAAAATCATAGCTGGCGCCGCATATACTGATCCAGCCTGCCGCAACCAGTATGACGTACAGGAGGATCGTAAACCAGTCAACCGATTTCCATAGACTTGTGTTCTTGTTTTCCATCAGCTACGTTTTCTTTCTCCTCCGCTTTTTTGATGTAATTGATTGATCCGGGCAATGTGCTCCAGTTCTGCATTTGATACTCAAGCCATTTATCGCCGGGACGAATATCCCCGTAGAAATATTTCTCAAGCATAAGTCTGGCTACAGGAACGGACACGGTAGCTCCCCACCCTCCGTTTTCCGCATAAACCACAATGGCCACCTTCGGATTATGCATCGGGGCAAAGGCGATACATGCGGAATGGTCGCGGCCGTGCGGGTTCTGTACGGTTCCCGTCTTGCCGCAAACGTCAATATCCGGCAGGTACATCCTCTGACAGGTGCCCGACGTCACTGCCGCACGCATGCCTTCAACGACATATTCATAATATTCCTTATTGATCCCGGTGTCTTTTTTTGTCCGGTATATTTCGTCGAGTTCCATATCCTGTATCTTGCTAACAACATGGGGAACGATATAGAAACCGCGGTTTGCAATCGTAGCGGCAAGGTTGCATATCTGCAATGGCGTTGCGTTTATTTCCCCCTGACCGATAGAAATAGATACAATGCTGCTCGAATTCCAGCGTTTGTTATATGCCTTGTCGTACGCACTGCTGTTGGGGATATAGCCGCGACGCTCCCCGGGCAGGTCAATACCCAGCGTATGACCGAATCCTTGAGCTACGATATGATTTTTCCAGACATCAAACGCTTCCTGCACACTCCCGTAACGCGAACGGTTATCCAGCATATCACGCAATCCCCAGCAATAGTAAGCGTTACACGATGTTGCCAGCGAGGGAACAAACGAGATCGGCGAATAATGCGAATGGCATTTCGGATGTCCGCCGAGATAAGGATAGCCGAGTTCGCATGTATAAGTTTTTTCTTTTGTCACGACGCCTTCCTGCAAAAAGATAAGTCCCTGTGCCGGTTTGAAGGTCGATCCGGGCGAATAAGCTCCCATGATGGAACGGTCAAACAGCGGTCGCTGGGGATCACGCTCAAGCGTTTGGTAGTTGTCGCTGCGCTGCCGTCCGATAAGGAGGCCCGGATCGTAAGAAGGCGAAGAAACGAGGCAGAGCACCTCGCCTGTAGAAGGTTCTATCATAACGATAGCGCCCGACTTGTTCTGCATGAGCATCTCCCCGTAAACCTGCAAATCCATGTCTATCGACAGCGTAATGTTTTTGCCCGATACCGGCGCTACATCATGTCTGCCGTCCTCGTATTTCCCTTTGATACGCATGTGTGCATCACGCAGCAATATCTCAACGCCTTTCTCGCCCCGCAGGATATTTTCGTACCGGCGCTCAATGCCCGAACGCCCCGAGTGATCTCCCGGCACATAATAATCGTCCGTCTCAATATCCTTGCGGCTTACCTCGCCCAGATTGCCCAGCACGTTGGCGGCATTCCGGCAGCCGTATTCACGCAACGGGCGGTTACGGATGTAAAATCCGGGGTACTTATACAGTTTCTCCTGTAAAAATCCATATTCGACGGCAGAAAGCTGGCTCATAAACTCCTGTGGAATATAGGCATATCCGAAGTTAAGATTCCGGTTTTTTATGGTTGCCATGCGGTTGTCAAAAAAATCTTTCGTGATTCCGATGGTGTTACAGAAATCAACGGTATCGAGCTGCGTTATTTCGCGCATGATGACCATGATGTCATACGACGGCTGGTTGTAAACGAGTAATTTCCCGTTTCGGTCGTAAATCACGCCGCGGGACGGATATAAGGTGCGTCGCTGAAAAGCGTTACTGTCCGCCCATTTTTTATAATCATCACTTACGATCTGCAGGAAAAACAGGCGGATGACATAGATAAATAACGATAAAAGAACAGCGCCTGCAATTATGTACCTCCTGTTACCGTAATAATATGGGGGTTTGTTATTTTCCATTTCCGTTTTTTTCCAGGTTAAACGCTTCTATAACGAGAATCAGCAATAAAGAAAACAGGATGGCGGAGAACATCCTTATAATCATCAGCAGCGGCTGAAAGAATGTAAAAGATTCTATCACGAACAGGGCCAGATGATGAAGCGCTGTCAATAAGAGGGCGTAACGGATAAATTTACCGTATCCGAACAGTTCATAGGAAGGCAGACTTCCTTCGGGCAGGTCTTTTATATCTGCAAAACGCTCCAGCAAAAGCCTGCGGATAAAACCTGCAAATGAACATGCCGCAGCATGCATGCCGAACGTGTTTGAAAATATATCAACAGTAAGTCCAAGCAGGAACGATAGGATAATAACGCTCGAACGGGTCATGTCAACAGGCAATTTTAAAAGAACGTAGATATAAATGAACGGGGTCACCAGCTTAAACAGATGTATGTTGTTCATCACCAGTACTTGTAATAATACAAATACAATGAAATAAACAGCTAATCGAAACCATGTCCTAATCATTTCTTACCGCCTCCCGTTCTATTTTCCACTGTTCTTCCTGCAAATGGTTGACAATTACATACACAATGTTTAAAGACTGAAAATCCGTTGCAAGACGCACCTTCAAGGAATAAAAATTATCATCGCGCTGTTTTCCATACGATTCGACGATCCCTACGATGAGATCCGGCGGGAAAATAGCCGAATTGCCGCTCGTTACAATCGTGTCGCCGACCTGAAACGTTGCATGTGTAGGAAGTTCTTCCAGGTAAGCATATTTCACGTCGTCGCCATTCCATGACAACGGTCCGAAAAAACTTGTGTTTTTAACTTTGCAGCTTACTTTGGACTTCGTATTCAAAAGAGAGATTACAACCGAATAGTGCTCATTAACCGTCATGACGATACCCACAATGCCAAGTGGAGAAACAACCCCCATGTCCGGGCGTATCCCGTCTTTAAAGCCTTTGTTTATCGTAATGTAATTATTGACATAGTTCGTTGTACTGTTTGCAATTCCTGCCGATATGTATTCATACGTATAATCCGGCGCCGGCCTTACCGTATCAAGGGACATCATTTTCAGTTGTTCCTGCAGCCGGAGGACTTCCATCTCAAGCAGACTGTTACGTTCAAGAAGTTGCCGGTTTACATGCTGAAGATCAAGATAAGAAAATACGGTGTTAGCTGCCAGGGATATGCCGCCTGTAATCGTATTGGCCGAACTCAACATCATGTTCCGCTGATAGGCATTATTCCTGTATATAAGCACAAATGAGATTGTTTCAAATAAAAGAAACAAAATCCAGTGCCTTTTGGATATGAGAAATGCCAGCAGTTTTTGCATAACGCTAATTCCTGTACAGGAAATTGAATCTGTTCAAATTTTTCAGGGCAACGCCGGTTCCACGCGCCACAGCACGAAGCGGATCTTCGGCAACGTGAAACTGAATATTTATTTTATCCGTCAGACGTTTTTCCAGGCCGCGCATGAGCGCTCCTCCACCCGTCAGAAAAATCCCGTTATGTACAATATCCGCATACAGTTCGGGAGGCGTATTTTCCAGTGTATTCATGATGGCCGCCTCCACCTTGATGATTGACTTGTCGAGGCAATGCGCCATTTCCTGGGAAGAAACAGGCACCGCCATAGGGAGCGACGTCATCTGGTTCGGCCCTTTAGCAACGTAATCTTCCGGGGGATTCTCCAGGGAAGCAAGTACGGAACCTACATTTATTTTTATCATCTCCGCCGTGCCTTCACCGACTTTGACGTTATGCTGGCGACGCATATATTCCATAATATCTTCGGTAAAAACATCTCCTGCCGTACGGATAGAAGTCTTTGTGACAATACCGCCCAGCGAGATAACGGCGACTTCGGTTGTACCTCCGCCGATATCTACAACCATGTGTCCTTCCGGCGCTTCCACGTCGAGGCCGATACCTACCGCAGCAGCCATCGGTTCGTCAATAAGATAGATTTCGCGCCCCCCGGCCCTTTCGGACGAATCCCTCACGGCGCGACGCTCCACCTCCGTAGCGCCCGACGGTACGCAAATAACGATGCGTAAAGGGGGAGAAAACCAGCGGTTTTTAAAGTTTATCATTTTTATCATGCCGCGTATCATCTGTTCCGCAGCATAAAAGTCTGCGATAACGCCATCGCCGAGGGGACGTATCGTGCGTATTCCCGGATGTGTCCTTTCATGCATCCGTCGAGCCTCTTCGCCCACAGCAATTACTTTTTCCGTCCGCCTGTCGAGCGCCACTACCGAAGGTGCGTCAACCACTATTTTGTCATCGCAGATGATGATTGTATTAGCCGTACCCAGGTCGATGGCTATATCTTTTGTAAAAGAGAATAATCCCATAGTGTTTTATTTCGTTTTTTTGTTAAAGAATCAATTAATGTTTAAAATGACGAATGCCGGTTTTTACCATGCTCATGTCGTGTTCATCACAATAGGCGACTGACAACCTGTCGTTAACGGAACCGGCGGGCTGTATAACCGCCGTAATACCCGCCTCATTTGCTATTTCGACACAGTCGGGGAACGGGAAAAACGCATCGGAAGCCATTACTGCGCCATTCAGGTCAAACTTAAACGAACGGGCTTTTTCGATGGCTTGCTTCAGCGCGTCGACGCGCGAGGTCTGTCCCACTCCGCTCGCACACAGCTGTTTATTCTTCACAAGCGTTATTGCATTTGACTTGCTATGCTTCACCAGTTTGTTTGCAAACAACAAATCCGTAACCTCCGTCTCCGAAGGCGTTTTCTTCGTCATCGGTTCGAGATCGGCCGCGGTCTGTATGCTCAAATCGCGATCCTGCACCAACACTCCGTTGAGTAATGAACGGAACTGCCCGGCCGGTGCATCTCCCGAAGTTTTGCGCCGGAGTATGATACGGTTTTTCTTTTGCATAAGCGTCGCCAATGCATCGTCCGTATATGCGGGAGCTATGATCACTTCAAAGAATATTTTGTTGATTTCTTCGGCAGCGTTTTTGTCCACCGTGCCGTTTGTTACCAGTATACCTCCGAAAGCGGAGACGGGATCACCGGCCAAAGCATCCTTCCAGGCTTCAAGTATCGCCGGACGCGAAGCAATGCCACAGGCATTGTTATGTTTCAGAATAGCGAATGTCAGTTCGTCGAACTCGTCGATGAGGGTCACGGCCGAATCAATATCAAGCAGATTATTATACGAGATCTCTTTGCCGTGCAGTTTTTCAAACAGCGATTTGAAATCGCCGTAAAATACGCCTTTCTGGTGGGGATTTTCCCCATAACGCATGATATGCGCCCCATCAGCCGCTACGCGAAAAGCCGAACCGCTGTCTTTATCAAAATAATTAAAGATTGCGCTGTCATAACCGGACGAAACGGCAAACGCTTCTTTGGCGAACCACCGGCGTTCATCGAGCGTTGTCTGCGCTCCTCGTTCTTCCAGCAGGCGCATCAACGGGGCATACTGATTTTTGGATGCGACAATGACAACATCCGTGTAATTTTTAGCGGCTGCACGTATCAACGAAATGCCGCCTATATCTATTTTTTCGATGACATCGGATTCTCCCGCTCCCGAAGCTGCGGTTTCTTCAAATGGATACAAATCTACAATCACAAGGTCTATTTCCGGTATCCCGTATTGCAGTATCTGTTCTTTGTCGTTTTCGTTGTCGCGGCGGGCAAGTATACCGCCAAATACTTTCGGATGAAGCGTCTTAACCCTTCCTCCCAAAATCGACGGATAACCCGTCAGCGATTCAACGGCTTCGCAAGGTAAGCCTAATGATTCGATAAACTTCTGCGTGCCTCCCGTCGAGACGAAGCGGACGCCTTCCGCCTGAAGTTTTTTAAGAATATCTTCTAATCCGTCTTTGTAATAGACTGATACTAATGCATGTTTTATTTTTTTACTTGTTTTCATGTTTGCCTTTTTTATAAATCGCACAAAAGTAACGATTTATTTTCAAAAAGGCTCACATTGCCCTATAATTTTTTATTAACCGACCAGGTTTCTGAACTTATTGAATATTTTATCTTTTATTGACTGGTCGGGCTGGAAATTTGGCGAAGACTGCAATTGACGTATTTTGGCTTTCTCGTCGGACGACAGTACTTCGGGAATATAAACGCTGACATTAACGAGCAAATCGCCTGAACCATATCCGTTTACCGACGGCAACCCTTTGCCGCGCAAACGCAGGACTTTACCGGGTTGCGTCCCGGCGTCAATCCTCACTTTGGCTCGTCCTTCCACAGTCGGCACCTCAATCGTATCGCCAAGCATGGCCTGGGGCACGGTGAGCAGAAGGTTATAGATCAGATCGTTTTCATCACGTATAAGTTCTTTATCCTGTTCTTCTTCTATCAGGACGAGCAAATCGCCGTTCATTCCGCCGCGCCGCGCCGCATTTCCTTTACCGCGCACGGAAAGTTGCATTCCTTCCATAACTCCGGCAGGTATATTGATACTTATCACTTCGTCATCGCGTACAACGCCTTCCCCGTTACATTCATGACATTTGTTAATGATCGTTTTACCCTGACCGCCGCAAGCAGGACAAACGGATTGAGTCTGCATCTGCCCTAAAATCGTATTGGAAACATGTGTCACATATCCGCTTCCGCGACATGTCTGACACGTGGTAACGCTCTTGTCGTCTACCGCTCCGCTGCCGTGACATGCCGTACATGCGACATATTTATTTACTTTTATCTTTTTCTCCACGCCATGCGCTATTTCTTTCAAGTTAAGTTTCACCTTAACCCGCAGATCCGAACCTCTCTGGGTGGTACGTCCACCGCTACGTGAACGGTTGCCGAATCCGCCAAAACTGCCGAATCCGCCAAAATGTCCGCCAATAAGGTCTCCGAACTGCTCAAAGATATCATCCATCGACATGCCTCCGCCGCTAAAACCGCCTCCTGCGGCCGAATTTCCTACTCCCGCATGTCCAAACCGGTCATAACGCTGACGTTTCTCGGGACTGCTTAATACATCATACGCTTCCGCCGCCTCTTTGAATTTTTCTTCCGCGTCCTTGTCATCCGGATTTTTATCCGGGTGATACTGAATTGCTTTCTTCCGGTAAGCGGATTTTATTTCGTCGGCCGTAGCGCTTTTATTGACGCCTAAAACTTCGTAATAATCTCTTTTCGCCATTTTTTTATAATTTACTACCGATACGCCTGTGTCTTGCGTTGCCGGTTTATTTCTTCAAATTGTAGAATGATTAATTTTATAATATGTACCTTCTTATCCGTTATTCTCCTACGACAACTTTGGCATGCCGCAGCACTTTGTCATATAACGTATAACCGGTCTGCACGCAGTCAAACACGTTTCCGATCATATTTTCATCCGGTGTGGGGATCGTCGCTATGGCTTCAAACAATTCCGTATCAAAAGGTTGTCCGACGGCATCAATTGCTTTAACGCCCTGTTGTGACAAATAACCGGTAAATTTGTCATAGATCAGTTTCACGCCTTCAACAACGGAAGTAATGTCTTCTGTGGCATTTAACGTACCCAAAGCGCGTTCAAAGTCATCGATTACCGGGAGGAGGTTGGTAAGAACCGTAGCGCCGCCGCTCTTTATCAAATCCGCTTTTTCGCGCAAAGTACGTTTTCGGAAGTTATCAAATTCCGCCATTAAACGCAGATGCGCATCGTTTAACTGGGCATATTTTTCTTCTGCAGACCGTTCTTTTGAAACATTTTCAGCGTTTTTATCTTCCGAAGCGCTATCATTCGCCGGAGAATCATCCGCTTTGCCGTTTGCCTTTTCTTTTATTTTTTCATCTGTTTTTGCGTCGTCAGACATATTGTCAGATTGCGCAAAATTTTCTGACGTCTTTTCAGCATCATCCTGCAAATTTGTCTTGTTTACCGACTCCGGGGTTGTTTCCAAATACTCTTTTTCTGTCTCTTGTTTCATATATTTATGTTTAAGTTTTCAACCATTTCACTCTGCTAACGGCAAAAATGTTGCCAATTATAAAAATATGCCTAACTTTGCCATATAAAAAAACTTTATGCCTATAATTTATGAAACGTATATTTTATATTATAACTGTTATCGTTCCGGTATTTGTAGCCGTAAAAGCACAGGATACATCATGCCGTTATGGCTTTAGTTATGAGATAAGTAATGATCCTCACTGGGGAAAAGACAAGCCTGTAGTAACGGGCATATATCCAAATTCTCCGGCAGAACGCGCCGGTATAAAACCATACGATATTATAGAAGCTGTCGAAGGTGTGCCTGTCACCGAAAATGTGCTGGATGATATCTACCTTTTTTTAAATCCCGAAGGGAAAGATATTGTGGAGTTGACGATCAAAAATTTCATTAGCGACGAACATAAAATTAAGGTGAGGAAAGAATGTAAAAGCATTTATTCCTTATCCGAAGAACAGTTGGCTACGGCTTTTGCCATGTATGCCGTAGAATACACGCACGAACGGCTTTTTTCATGCCCGTTCGTGACTTCTCAAACAGAAGACAAAGTGGATTTTTCCGTATTCAAATCGTTCGATTTTTTCGGTGAAAGTGATCAACAACCCGAACTGGCAAAGAAGATTAACGCCCTCATTAAAGAAGAATTAATGAAAAGGAAGATGAATTACGATCCGGTGAATCCCGATATAATGGTACAAATCTATTATTCATTTAACAAGAACCCTAATTATAAACCGAAAACGCCTAAAAAAACAAATAAAGACGCTGAACCGGCAGACGGCATCAGTCGCGTATATCGTTATGACGTAACGCGCGACCGTATGACGAAATTCCCGTTTTTACCGCCCAATTCTATTGAAACCGAAGTCGAATACATACTGAAACTCGGATTCCGTTTTGAAGATAATAAACTGGAAAAAGGACGCATCCTCTGGCAGTGTGAAGCCAACGAATTTTTGAATGAAGCTTATTCGCTCGAAAATTTCGCATTCACCCACATACCCCTTATGTGTATGCAATTCCCTTATATGAAATACGGCCGGAATGTACAGTTCCGTCTTTCCAAAAAGAAATATAATTACACGGGTATTAATTATAGCATGGAGAACATATCGGAAATAGCTTCCGTCGATCCTTATTCTCCCGCAGCCAATGCCGGGATATTGCCGTCCGACAAAATAGACGCGATAGAAGATAAGCGAATGGACCGCACATCCCAACAGTTTACGTCCGCATACCGCCAGTTCCTCTTTCACACGCTGAAACTGCGGGACGAGAGTACCCGCTTTACCGATGCCAACGGTTTCCCGGACTGTATGTATTGGGATGAACTCAAATACCCGCAGGTCGCAAAGGAATTTAATAACCGGAAAAACCTGACGGCATTCTCCTATCTGTTTAAATATGCACCGTTTATTAACCCGATGGGAAATAACACGTGCGCCTTTAAAATCAGGCGTGGAAAAGAAAAGCTGGAATTTATCCTGCGTCCCGAAATACGTACGGAAAATACGATCGTAGTGGAATAATTCTTATGAACATAACTTACCCGGATAACTTTGAACAAAAAGCAGGTTTCGACAAGATAAGGCAGCTTGTCGCCAACAAATGCCTCAGTTCTTTAGGCAAAGAATGTGTTGATGATATCACCTTTTCGCCGGATATACGCATCATCAGGGAAAAGCTTGCACAAACAAGCGAATTTGTACAAATCGTCCGGGAGGAAGATGCTTTTCCTACCGGATATTTCATTGATGTGCGCCATTCCCTCAAACGCATAAAACCGGAAGGGACATTTCTCGATGAAAAAGAACTTTTCGACCTGAAACGCTCGCTTCAGACCATATCGGATATCACACGTTTTTTGAATCGTCCGAAAGAAAACGATGAGATAAAATATCCGGCCCTTACGGAACTGGCCGGTAACATCCCGGTGTTCCCGCAGATTATTTCAAAAATAGACGGCCTGCTCAATAAATACGGCAAGATGAAAGACAACGCGTCGCCGGAGCTTTTGCGGATCAGGAATGAGATGACGGCGACAATGGGAAGCATATCCCGGAACCTGCTGTCGATCTTAAAATCGGCGCAGGCAGAAGGTTTTATTGATAAGGATGTCACGCCGGCGATGCGCGACGGACGCCTCGTCATACCCGTATCGCCTTCGTTTAAACGGAAAATACGCGGAATCGTACACGACGAATCGGCTACGGGAAAAACCGTCTTTATCGAACCGGATGCCGTCGTCGAAGCAAATAACCGTATCCGGGAACTCGAAAGTGAAGAAAAACGCGAAATCATACGTATCCTGACGTCTTTCACGGATATGATACGGCCTTCCGTTCCTGAAATTATCCGGTCTTTTGTTTTTCTTGCGGAAATAGACTTCATCCGCGCCAAAGCGCTTTTTGCCATAGATATTAACGGAATAAAGCCGGTAATTGAAGATAAGCCTTTCATAATATGGAACGATGCGATGCATCCGTTATTATATCTTTCCCATCTGAAACAGGGCAAGCCGGTTGTTCCGTTAGATATCGAATTGTATGACGACAAACGTATACTCGTCATCTCCGGCCCTAATGCGGGAGGAAAATCCGTATGCCTGAAAACCGTAGGATTACTTCAATATATGCTGCAATGCGGGTTGCTGATACCTGTCCATGAAAACTCCCGGACAGGCGTTTTCCGCCATATTTTTATTGATATCGGGGACGAGCAGAGTATTGAAAACGATTTAAGCACGTATAGCTCTCATCTCATGAGTATGAAATTTTTCGTAAAGAACGCCAATGAAAAGACATTGCTCCTCATTGATGAGTTCGGAAGCGGTACGGAGCCCCTTATCGGCGGCGCTTTGGCCGAAGCGTTACTCGACCGTTTTAATAACAGCGGATGTTTCGGGGTGATTACAACGCATTATCAAAATCTCAAACAATACGCCGAAGCTCATGATGGAGTAATCAATGGCGCCATGCTTTACGATCGCCACCTTATGCAGCCGCTTTTCAGGCTGTCCATCGGACGTCCGGGCAGTTCTTTCGCGATAGAGATTGCCCGGAAAACGGGTCTCCCCGAAGAGGTGATATCCGCCGCATCCGAGAAAGTCGGCAGCGATTATATCGACATGGATAAATATCTTCAGGATATTGTGCGCGACAAACGCTACTGGGAAAGTAAACGCCAGAATATACGGCAACAGGAAAAAAAACTCGAAGACGTCATTGCCCGTTACGAGCAGGATCTGGAAACCGTGAACAGACAGCGTAAAGAAATCGTTCAGGCCGCTAAAAAAGAAGCGCAACAGATACTTTCCGAAGCAAATGCGAAGATAGAAAAAACGATTCGCGAAATAAAAGAAGCCCAAGCCGAAAAAGAACGGACCAAAGCCGTTCGCGGTGAATTGGAATCATTCAAGGCTGCTTTGCATGAGACAAAAGAGGAAGATGTCCGTATCACACGCAAAATGGAAAAGTTGTACGAACGTCAGGAGCATAAAAAACAGCGCCGGAAAAAAGTTTCCGACACTTCCGGCGATGCAGGGAACGAACCGGACGGGGAACACGGCCTGCCCCCCACGAAAAACGAAGGACGGAAATCAAAAGGCAGGAAACGGGAAACGACGAATGAAGAAAACCCGCAGCCGGCGATAACAGTGGGAGATACGGTTCGCATGGAAGGACAGGACGCTGTCGGTACCGTCATGGAAATAAAAGACCGACAGGTGATCGTAGCGTTCGGCATGATAAAGAGCGCCGTTAAAGCAGACAGGTTAGAGAAAATAAGCCGCAGCAGGCTCAAAAAAGAAGCAAAGAAAAATACGTTTGTCAGCGCACAAACAGCCGATTCCATATACGAGAAAAAGCTACATTTCAAACAGGAAATCGACGTACGCGGCATGCGCGGCGATGAAGCGCTGCAAACCGTTACGTACTTCATCGACGACGCGATCCTGGCAAACGTTTCACCGGTGAGAATACTCCACGGGACAGGATCCGGCATACTCCGCCAGCTCATACGCGACTATCTGTCAACCCTGTCGGGCATCAAACGTTTCCGCGACGAACATGTTCAATTCGGCGGCGCCGGCATCACGGTCGTAGAACTCGAATAATTTCCGAATTTCTCATGATAACTCATTTTTCCAGTAAAACAATCCGTCCGCTATGTCCCATTATTCCCGGTTTAGCTCCGCTAAAGGAATCGCCCCACTCTGTTTTCTCAATTTCCGGCAGCGCCATTATTCCGACATCATATCACTTCGACCGGTACACGGGCGTTGTCTATACTATATTTCCTCCAAAGCTTCATATACAGCCAATAGATTTTCCTGTGGAGTGTTTTTTGGCACTTCGCACCCGGCTGAACAGGTGTATTTTAATCCTCCGATTCCGGCGCATTGTTTCACACTGTTTTTGACAGTAGCCACATTGCCTTGCAAGAGTACTGCTACCGGGTCATAATTGCCGTTAACACAAACCTTGTCGCCGTACAGCGAAGCAACTTTTTCTAAGGGCACCATCCAATCGACGTCGATGATGTCACACAAATCAGCGGGCAGCAGTTCAAGAAAAGGTGTTGTATTACCGCAAATATGCAGTTTGGTCATAGCGCCTGCTTCTTTAATGGCTTTCAGCAAACGGATCTCGTAAGGTAATGCCCACTGTTGATAAGCGTAAGGTCCTGCTACAGAAGCTATCGCATCGCCAACGCCTATAATGTCGGCACCTGCCTTAATCTGAGCCTTGGCAAAAAGAATTTCCTGTTCAAGACACAATTCGAGAATATCCTTTACAAAATCAGCGTCAAGGCATACATCCATCAGGAACTCCGTAACACCGCGTATATCGGCAGCTTGGGCAAAAGCGCCTTCAACCCATCCGATGATGGGAAAATCATCACCTGCCTCTTTCTTCAGCAGCTCTGTCCCCAGCACGCGGTCGGTCATCCGCCTGCCGTTTTCAACAGGTACAACTTTCACCTTAAGCAGGTCGCTTTTTTCCTTAATAAGACGATCTCCGGCGCAATAAGGCACGCCATCCTCAGGATATTCCAATGCCATACCCATATCGGCGCCTTCGCGCATTGGGTCAGAGATAGTTGATACCGCATCAATCCTGTACTTTTGCATACTTACAATGTTTGCCTGCGCCAAACATCGGTAGTCGCAACAAAAATCAGCATACGACACGCCTATCTCTTTGGCTGCCATAAACATCAGGATATTCAGGTTGGGAATCCTGTCCACCGGATTATTTGCTATCCGGGCAAATACTCGTTCTTTACTGTTCATAGAAATTAATTATAAATTTTGACTATAAGGTATTATTA
>JAISYY010000010.1 GCA_031269635.1 Tannerella sp.
TGATTTTACGACAGGTTTTACGCTCCGCGACAGCGCCGGACGAATGGATTTCCCCTGGATACGGACGATATGCGAAACAAAAGGAAACGGGATATGGTTTGGCAGTATTTACTACGGCGTTTTCATCTATGAAGACGGGAAACCTGTGCGGCGGCTGTCGGTCGAAAACTCGGACCTGTCGTGCGATTATATCAGTACAATAATGGAAGATTCGAAAGGTCGCATTTGGATCGGCACGTACGGGGGCGGGGTGAACGTTTATCATCCCGGCACGGGCATTATCCGGTCTTTTAACACGGATGACGGGTTGTTGAATAACAATGTCTGCTGCATTATAGAAGATACTTTTTCGACGGTCTGGATATCAACTGCTGCCGGGTTGTCGAAATGTAATATGACGGATTACTCTTTTACCGGTTACAGTTACGGCAAACTTAGTTTTCCGGTTGAGGTACTGAATCTGAAGTCCGGCCTGTTGGCTTCGGACGGGAATATATACATTGGGGGAAGTAACGGCATCGCTTATTTTTCTCCCGGGGAGATAAGGAACAATGATTTTATCCCGGAAATAAAGGCTACTCACCTTTATATTAACAATAAACCGGTACAGGTAGGCGATGATACGCACATTTTGTCGAAACCGGTTACCGAAACGTCTTCCCTGAAATTGAAATATAACCAAACGAATATTTCGATACGCTTTGCAGCCTTGAATTATCTGCTGCCGCAAAACAACCAGTACATGTTTTACCTGGAAGGTTATGACGAACAGTGGAGCCGGGAGAGTTTCCAGCGCCAGGTCACCTATACGAACCTTCCTTCCGGCAAATATACGTTGAGGGTAAAGGCAAGTAATAACAGTGGCGTATGGAATGAGACGGGGGTGAGCCTTGGCATCGACGTACTTCCCCCTCCGTGGAAAACGTGGTGGGCTTACTGCCTGTATTTTCTTTCGGGCGCGGCCGTTATTTTTGTAATCATCAATTATTTTGTTTCCCGTGTCAAGCTGGAAAATGATATCCGGCTCAAACAAATCGAACAGCAGGCTAAGGAGGAAGCTCACCAGGTGAAATTGAACATGTTCACCAATTTTTCGCATGAGTTGCGGACGCCTTTAACCCTGATTATAAATCCCGTGAAGGAAATACTTTCGGACGTCTCGCTTGGGGCTTCATGCCGGGAATCGCTGCGGCTGGTGTACCGGAACGCGAACAGGATGCTTCTGTTGGTCAATCAACTGCTGGATATGAGGAAGCAGGAAGCGGGGGCGGTTACGATAAAAGTTAAGGAGGCGAACCTTGTCAAGTTCATACGGGAAATTGTGATTATTTTCCGCGAACTCTCAAAATCGAAACAGGTCGAATTGAACTTTTCTTCCGAACAGAACGCGCTCCTTTTGTATTATGACGCCGGTATGCTGGAGAAAGTATTTTATAATATCCTGTCCAACGCCATAAAAAATACTCCTGCCTGTGCAAAGATTGATGTTGAAGTATTCCGGGCTTCGAACGAAACGGTGCACCGCGACATGCTTGATGCCGACGAAGGCAGACAGGTCGGGTCGGCCGGTTCGTATATCGTGTGCAATATAAAGGATACGGGAAAAGGTATTCCTGCGGAAGATTTGAAAAAGATTTTCACTCCCTTTTTCCAGGTAGATGAGGTGGATTTGTCCGGTATTAAGGGCACCGGGTTGGGTTTGCACATTGCAAAAACGATTATGAAGCGGCATCACGGCATGATAAAAGCGTTTAACAATCCGGACGGGGGAGCCTGTTTCCAACTTGTTTTTCCGGTCAACAAGTCTCTTTACAGTGATAGCCAGGTGGATCTCATGCCGTCGCCTTATGCCGTACCGACAACTGACACGGACGGGGACGCTTATGTCTTGCCGGCAGTTGATGACCGGACGGACGGGAACGTCGGCGGCGGGGCGAATCCTGCGGCGAACGCCGCCCCATCGCCGAAAATATTACGGAAAGACACGCCTGTCATCCTGCTTGTCGACGATAATGCCGATATCCGGCTGTTTATGTCGTCGCAACTTCGGAACGAGTACGTCATATATGAAGCGGAAAACGGTGAAATTGCATGGGAAAAGGCGCAGGACGTTATCCCGGACTTGATCCTGTGCGATATTATGATGCCTGTGATGGACGGTTTGGAATTGTGCACGTTAATAAAGAATGACTTGAAAACGTGCCACATTCCGGTTATCCTGTTGACGGCAAGGTCGTCCATGCTGCATTTTGAAGAAGGTTTAATGACCGGCGCGGACGATTATATAACGAAACCCTTTGATGCCGGTCTGTTGAAAATCAGGATAAAAAATGCGATTGAAAACCGGAGGAAAGCGAAAGAATCTTACCTCAAGAATTTTACGATTGATATTCCAACGCCTCTTTCCAACCGGCTGGACGAAGATTTCCTGTCAAAATCGTACGAATACGTGAAGCTGAACATGGATAATACGGAGTTGAACATGGATACATTCGGTAAATACATGTGCCTGAGCCGTACGCAACTCTACCGGAAGATTAAAGCCCTTACGGGGAAAACCCCCAGCCTGTTTGTGAGCACGCTGCGTTTGAAATATGCCGCAGAACTGCTGACGACCACCGCCCTGTCCATTCAGGAAATTGCCGACCGGACGGGATTTAATAACGCCTCTTATTTCACGACGAGTTTCAAGAAACTCTACGGCGCGACTCCAACGGAATATCTTCAATCGAAAAGAACATATTCACCGGAGGGGAAATCGCTTTAACCGCATCCATTCATTTTTTTTCGTGCACTCCTGAAAAAACCCCACAAATGGGGTATGCAGGTTAGGCAAGTTACTTTAATTTTGCGACATTAAATTTATTTCATTATTAATACGTAGAAACTATGAACAAAAAAATGTTAGTATCCCTTTCAATGGGATTGAGTTTATGGATGATTTTAAGCTGTTCGCAAAATCATCAAGCGTTATTTCCCGTACAGGATGAGAACGACGGGAAATGGGGGTATGCCGATACGACGGGGAAAACCGTCATAACGCACAGGTACGACACGGCCGGACTCTTTTCCGAAGGTCTGGCGGCGGCCGGGCAGAACGGTAAAATGGGTTATATAAACAGATTGGGAATGAAAATCGTGAGGTTCAAGTATGACTGGGGCGGCGAATTTTCGGAAAACCGGGCGGCGGTCAGGCTGGACGGTAAAACGGGTTATATAAACAGATGGGGAATAAAAATCGTAGCGTTCAAGTACGACTGGGGTGGCGGATTCTCCGAAGGTATGGCGCCGGTCGCATCCGGCGGGCTGTGGGGATGGATCAATCGAACCGGCGAAGAGGTGGTTCCGTTGAAATACGAAGCCATAGGACGCTTTTCCGAAGGTCTGGCAAAAGTGTCGTTGAACGGTAAATTCGGCTTTGTCAACAGGAGCGGACGCGAAGTCGCATCGCCTGCTTACGACGCCTCTTTCGATTTCTCCGGCGGGACGGCATTGGCGGAATTGGACGGGCAATGGGGACGGGTCGATACGACGGGCACATTCTCCCCTCTGGAATACGACCTTGTGGGCGCTTTCTCCGGAGGTTTTGCCAAAGTCCTGTCAAATGAGAAATGGGGATTCATCGACACCACCGGCCGGAGTATCACGCCCTGTAAATATGATGAGGTATCCGGTTTTTCCAACGGTCTGGCCTGGGCGACGATTGATAAGAAATATGGCTGCATTGACACCACCGGCCGGGAAGTCATTCCCCTGAAATACGATGACGTCGGCCAGATCTCCTACATACGCTATGACAGATATGTAAAATTCCTTTACTATTACTCTGACCGGAGGAGGGTCAACCCGTTTGCCGGAGGTTTGGCGTATATGAAGTCAAACCGTAAAATCGGCCTTGTTGACAGAACAGGAAAGGAACTCACTCCCATGAAATATGACAATATCTTTGTGTTCTCCGACAGCCTGGCTATGGTAATCCTGAACGAAAAATATGGTTTTATTGATACCACCGGCCGGGAAGTCATCCCATTGAAGTATAACGACGCTTATTGTTTTTCCGAAGGGTTGGCTTCGGTAGCGTTGAAAGGCAAGTATGGTTATATTGATACCGCCGGCCGGGAAGTCATCCCGTTGAAATATGACAAGGCCCTTCCTTTTATCAATGGATTGGCGATCGTAGTGTTAAAAGGCAAATGTGGCTTTGTTGATAAAACAGGCCGGGAAGTCATCCCGTTGAAATACGACAACCTCGCGAGTTTTTCCGACGGCCTGGCTCCTGTTGCATTGAAGCGGAAAGTGGGCTTTGTTGATACCACCGGCCTGGAAGTCATCCCTTGCAAATACGACGGCGTTTATTCTTTTTCCGAAGGCTTGGCCGTAGTCGAGCTAAAAGGCAAGAATGGCTATATAGATAAAACCGGCCTGGAGGTTATCCCCTGTAAATATAATGAAGCGTATTCTTTTTCCGACAGCTTGGCCATCGTCAAGTTAAAAAACAAATATGGCTTTATCGACAAAACCGGCCTGGAGGTCATCCCCTGCAAATACGACGATACCTTTGTCTTTTCCGACGGCCTGGCAAGGATTAAGTTGAAAGGCAAATGGGGCTTTATGGACAGAACCGGCCTGGAGGTCATCCCCTGTAAATACGATGAAGCGTATAACTTTTCC
>JAISYY010000370.1 GCA_031269635.1 Tannerella sp.
CGGGTTGGCGTAGCCATCAAATACAATATCATCGAAACCTGTCAGCTCCGACGGAATAACTCCCTCTTTTTCACGCATCTCTATTACCCGGCAGTCTGTATACTCTTTAGCATCCCTTATCTCAAAATGCTCCAATACGTGTGCCGGTACAAGCATGCTGCTTACTGTCGAAAACAAACTGTCCGTACTCGGCCGTTCCAATCTCTTGCGTCCCATAATGTGTCCGTTTTAACAGCAGACAAAACTACAAAAAAAATCATTAGCACCTCAAAAAAAAGATTTAGCCGAATTTTCTTTTGCGTGTCTCGCTAAAAAACACTTTCTTTGCTACCCGAAATAAAGAGCATTATGATTTACAGGGAAACGGAAATACCCGGTATTTGGATTGTTGAGCCGGAAATGTTCGGCGACGCACGGGGATATTTTATGGAAACGTATAAGGAGGCGGAGTTTGAACGGCATATCGGTAAGGTTCATTTCGTTCAGGACAATGAATCCTGTTCTGTGCAGGGAGTGTTGCGCGGGCTTCATTATCAGTTGGAACCTTACGCACAGTCTAAACTTGTGCGTGTGATCTGCGGGAAAGTTCTTGATATAGCGATTGACATCCGTAGAGGTTCGCCGGCGTTCGGGAAATACGTTGCCGTGGAACTGTCGGGCGAAAACAGGCGACAGTTGTTTATATCCAAAGGATTTGCTCACGGTTTTTACGTGATGAGTAAAACGGCCGTATTCACCTATAAGGTGGATAATCCTTACGCCCCTGCGCACGAACGCTGCATACGCTTTGATGACCCGGCGATCGGCATCGACTGGCATCTTGTTCCGGGAAGCAGCGTTAATACTTCCGGGAAAGACATGAATGCTCCGCTGTTGAGTGATGCGGAAAATAACTTTATATATATGCAGAGATGAAAACATATCTGGTTACCGGTGGCGCCGGGTTTATTGGCGCCAATTTTGTGAAATATATGCTGGCATCTTATTCCGGCATAAAAATTGTCGTGCTCGATGCTTTAACATACGCGGGAAACCTTGCCACGATCGAAAATGACATAGATAATGTGCGTTGCATATTTGTTAAAGGTAATATCTGCGACCGCGACCTGGCAGAAGAATTGTTTGAGAAATACGATTTTAATTATGTCGTGAACTTTGCCGCCGAAAGTCATGTGGATCGCAGTATCGAAGATCCGCAACTGTTCCTCATTACAAACATACTGGGTACGCAAAATCTCCTCGACGCCGCCCGCAGAAAATGGGTTGCCGGCAGGGACGGGGAAGGCTATCCCGTATGGCGGGACGGTGTCCGTTTTCATCAGGTATCAACGGATGAAGTCTATGGAAGTCTCGGCCGGACGGGATATTTCACGGAGACGACGCCCCTTGATCCGCGCAGCCCTTACAGCGCATCGAAGGCGAGTGCGGATTTGTTTGTAAAAGCATATAACGAAACGTACAAAATGCCGGTCACGATAACGCGGTGTTCAAACAATTATGGCCCTTATCATTTTCCCGAAAAACTTATTCCGCTGATAATAAAAAATATACTTGAAGGAAAACAGTTGCCCGTGTATGGCGACGGATCGAACGTCCGGGACTGGCTTTATGTGGAAGACCATTGCAAGGCGATTGATATGGTTATAAATAACGGACGGGCAGGTGAGGTATACAATGTCGGCGGCCATAACGAACGCCGGAATATAGAGATTGTGAAAACGGTCATAAAAACGATCCGTCAAATTATGACGCAACAGCCCGAATATCGCAGGTGTCTGAAAACGCAGGTGACCGACGCGGACGGACAACTGACGGTGGACTGGATTAACGATGATCTTATAACTTTTGTAAAAGACCGTCTCGGTCATGACCGGCGATATGCGATCGACCCGGCAAAGATAACCGGCGAACTTGGTTGGACACCCGGTACCGGTTTTGAAACGGGTATTGTGAAAACCGTGCAGTGGTATTTGGATAATCAGTCGTGGGTAGAGCAGATCGTTGAGGGGGATTACGTCAATTACTACGAGCGGATGTATGCCGGTCGCGAACTAAAGTAGGAACTTCGGATGAATCAGCAATATCCTTCCGTATTACTGGAAAATGCGGTTAATGAACTGGCTGCGCTTCCGGGCGTGGGACGCAAGACAGCTTTGCGCCTGGCGCTTCATATTCTGCGCCGCGACCGGGACTATGTCGAACGTTTGTCATCATCATTACTCATGCTTCGCCGGGATGTCGGTTATTGTCGCGAGTGTCACAATATATGCGATTCGGATTTGTGCAGTATTTGTGCCAGTCCCGGCCGCGACCATTCGACGGTTTGTGTTGTCGAGAACGTGAAAGAGGTCATGGCGGTAGAAAATACGGCTCAGTTTCATGGCGTGTACCATGTGCTTGGGGGTATCATTTCCCCCATCGACGGTATAGGGCCGGCTGACCTGGAAATAAACAGCCTCGTCGAACGTGTAGCTTCGGGAAACGTGAAAGAAGTTATTCTGGCGTTACGCACAACGATGGAAGGCGATACGACGAACTTTTTCCTGTATCGCAAACTTGAACCGTACCATGTTACCGTAAGCGTTATTGCACGCGGAATATCCATTGGCGACGAAATCGAATATGCGGATGAGGTGACGCTCGGCCGCTCTATCATAAACCGTGTCTGCTTCAATGATTCAATAAAGACGTGAAGTTTCTCCCGTCCTTTTGTTAAACAATGCATGTGAAAACTATGTTGCTGGAATATAAAAACATAAAACTTAGAGCGCCGGAACCGGAAGACCTGGATATTCTGTACCGATGGGAAAATGATACGGCATTATGGTCATTGGGCTGTACGCTTATCCCTTATTCGCGTTATGACCTTAAACAATATATATCGTCACCGAAAGATTTGTATGAATCAAAGCAGTTGCGCCTGGTAATAGAAGTAATGCCGGTAAAGGAAGCTGTCGGGACGGTTGATTTATACGATTTCGACCCGTATCATCGCCGCGCCGCTGTCGGCATAATGATTGATCGTGAACGCCAGAACAGGGGGCTGGCAGGCAACGCCCTTTCTTTGTTGTGCAAGTATGCCTTTTCCTTTCTGAAACTGCATC
The DNA here is from genome assembly GCA_031269635.1 of Tannerella sp. GTDB lineage: Bacteria > Bacteroidota > Bacteroidia > Bacteroidales > Tannerellaceae > Tannerella. Next base: position 3,105 of record JAISYY010000370.1, read on the forward strand.
AGTTATATGCTTTCATACCGGCTGATAACGAGCCGAGCAAACGCCTCTTTGCCCGCTGTGGATTTAAAAAAGCCGGAATCCTGTCCGACTGGCAGCAGACGGATGAGGGGTATAAGGATGTGCTTTTGGTTAATTTAATATCCGGTTCGTCCGGTCACGATCATAAAATCAATGCTTTCGTATAAGGGGGGGGAGGGCGCTTGCCGTCAGTTTAATATCGGATCTTTAGGATAGTTGATCCATGTCAGGTAAGACCCTCCGACGGATTCGACGGAATGTTTCCAGAACGATTCGCCTTCGGCAAGTATGATGTTGCGGTTTGAAGACCGACTGACAAGCCAGGAGTCCTGTTTTATCTCGCCACAAAGTTGATTTTCGGTCCAGCCGGAATATCCAAGGAAGAACTTGACCTTCCCGCTGACCGGATTGCCGCTCAACAGGTATTGTTTTAATGTGTTAAAATCGCCGTCAAAATAAAGGCTGTCATTAATCGGGACACTGTTGGGGATGATATCCCCCAATGAATGTATGAAAAACAAACGATCGCCCAATACAGGCCCGCCGAGATAGACCGGTATGCGGGGCACGCTGTCAAATCCGTCGAAAAAATCATTTACCCAGAGGTCTGTCTTTTTATTCAAAACAAACCCCATTGATCCGTGCGTGTTATGTTTGACAAGCAACACTACGGCGCGTTGGAAATACACATCCTGCAGAAAAGGTTCCGATATGAGAATTTTACCCTTCCCCGGTTGCAGGTTGTTATGCCTTATCTTGAATATGTCCTTGTATTGTGTCATTGTCCTGTTTTTATCAAAAGAGGCGACAATGTAAATCTTTCTTAGGATATAAACAAGAAAAAATGAATTTTTAACTATTCTTATTGCTCTCCCCGCGGATTATTTTGTTTGAACAGTGCCAGTCTCTCATCAAGCAAATCATACTGATTCGGCTTAACGAAAGACGTACACGCGCGAAGACCCTGCTGTTGACTGCCGGTCGTACTGAGCGATATGGCGCTTATGCCGTAATATATCAGTTCCTCCATAAGCTCTCCACCCGTCATTCCGGGATATGCGACAGTGAAATAGAATCCGTCGGCGATAGGGTCGTCAAGGTCATGATCGTAAACGATATGAAACCCGTACTTCACGAATATCTCTTTTAACCTGGCCGCACGCCGGCCGTATTCCTTAATCTCATCTACAAAATCAAAAACGCCGTCCGACGCAGCTTTGAACATTGCCGCCAGGGCATACTGAGCGGAATGACTTGTGCCGGACGATAAAGCGTAAAGTACGCGGTGAATATATACGCTCCCGAATGTGCCTCCTCCATAGCGTTTCGTCAGGCTGGAATAAACGCGGTCGTACAGTTTGTCGGACATAGCCGTGACCGCTATGCGCTGCCCTGCGTAACTGAACGCTTTCGAGCCGGAAATCTGAAGTATGTAATAATCGGTATAGTGAGATACGCTTGGCTGATAAGGAGGCTGAAACGGCGTCCCGAGATCCTTTCTGAAATCCATTGCAAAATAAGCAAGGTCTTCAATCACAATCGTATCGTATCTGGTAGCAGCTTCGCCTATCGTCTTCAGTTCGCTTTCCGTCAGGCAGAACCATGCGGGATTATTCGGATTTGAATATACCATAGCCGCAATATTGCCTTTAGACAGGTACTTCTCAAGCGCCCCAAGCAGTTTGTCACCACGGTATTCATACACATCGAACGATTCATACCTGTGCCCCATAACCGTTATTTGTTGTTTCTGCACGGGAAATCCGGGATCAATAAATAAGATCGTATCCTTTTTCGCGTCACACTGTCCGCAAGTCAGGAATGAAGCATAAGTACCTTGCATGGAGCCGGTCACCGGTACGCAATGTTCAGGAGCAATATCCGTATTAATAAAAGCCTTTATAAATCGGGACGCTTCGTCCTTCAGTTCCTGTAAGCCGTTGATATTGGGATAAACAGCCGCAATACCGTTTTGCAAAGCCCGTATCTCAGCGTCAACACCTACCCGGGCCGGTTTCAATCCCGGAACCCCCATTTCCATGTGAATAAACTCCGTG
>JAISYY010000099.1 GCA_031269635.1 Tannerella sp.
AGTTTTTTCCTCGTCAGCCAGTTCGTCACTCTGACGGCCAGCCCGTCTTTAGGCGCCTTAACGGTCAGGGTCTCCATCTGGTCTTTGGCGGCCTGAAGCCGGTTGTTCAGCTGCTGTACCTTCAGTTCCTGCTTTTTGATTTCCGACTTCCGGATGACTTCGAGCGCTTCGAGTTTCTTCTGAAAACGGTTTTTCTGAATGGTCACCTGTTGCAGTTCCAGTTCCTTAATCTTCACCTGGTTTGGAGGAGCATATTTCAGTTGCAGGGAATCCAGCCGGGCAATTTGCGTTTCGGCTTCGTTGGTTTTTACCTCCGCTTCCAGCAGGGTGTACCGCAAGGCCAAGTCCGCCTGCGCCTTGGTCAGATTCACCTGTTCGATTTCATAATCGGCCTTCAACTGGTCATACCGCGTCTGCAGTTCGGCCACTTCCACGATACAGACCACATCGCCTTCCTTCACATACGTCCCATCTTCAATCAGAAATCCGATGGTTCCCTCAAGGTAGGGCGGGCAGTTGGCCGTCGTCGAGCGAAGCGGCTCCACATAGCCGTCGATGGTCAAGGTATTTTCAAAATCTCCGCGCACAACGGTATATGTCATAACGTTTCCCCTTTCCCCGGATGAACAGGAAAGCAACGTAATAAACATAAGAAGAATGAAAATACCCGCTTTCATCACGATAGTTGATTATATATTACAACAGCAAATTAAAACAATAATTTTCAGGATTTGGTCGAACTTCATTCTTTTTGTTGTTATTTATATTTCCGTAACGAAGAATCTTCGTTCGTTAAATCTTTTGATGTATCTTTGCAGATGGAAATCCGTGTTCCGCAGGAAGCGTACATTTCCGTATTTGTGAAAGATTGTTAATGCATTGTAAAATAAATAGATATGAAAACAAAATTTAAAATCCTCATGGCCTCATTGATGATGGCGGGGATAATTGTGGTGAACACTTCGTTTGCCGATTACGAATACTGGGATTATATTCCGGTATTTATGAAACGCGCCGACCTGGAAAAATCTGTTTCCTGGCAGTCGGGAGGCAGAGACCTGGAAAATCCCGGAAAGATTTATTACAAGTCTCCGTATATTTTTGTCAACGAAAGATACAAGGGTGTTCATGTAATCAACAATTCCGATCCATATAAACCGGTAAAGGAAGGATTTATTGTAGCGCCCGGCTGCATTGACATAGCCGTAAAAGGCAATATGATGTACCTGGACAATTCGGTAGACCTTGTGGCGGTAGATTTAAACACCAAACAGGTAACCTCGCGTATCAGGAATGTTTTTCCGGAACCGTCCTCTCCCGAAAACCAGGTGTTTTACGATTACGGCGAACTGCGCGATCCCGACCTTATTCTTGTAGCATGGAAGAAAAACTTTAAATAAAAAAGGAAAATGAAAGCATTGCAACAAATACTGTCCATCGTCATTGCCGCCGTATCGGTAACGGCCGGATGCACCACCAATGGTGGCGTCAGCGATTCCGGCAATTCCGCTTCTGCCGGTCAGGGAGGCTCCATGGCGCGATTTACAATAGCAGGTGATTATTTGTACACCGTAGATAACGCAACCCTGAAAATGTTCGACCTCTCCGACCCAGCCCAGCCCCTGTTTCTCGAAGGGAAAACCCAAAAACTCGGACAAAACATCGAAACCATCTTCAATATGGATACGTTGCTTTTCATCGGTTCCCAGGACGGAATGTACATTTACAACATCAAACGTCCCCAATTCCCGGAATACCTGTCGAGAGTCTCGCACATCCGCAGCTGTGATCCGGTCGTGGCGTCGGGACATTATGCCTACGTTACGTTAAACTCCGACGGTACATGGTGTGGCAACAGGGGGAACGGACTCTTCATTTATGACATATCAGACATCAGGAAACCCAGAGAAATATATTCAAGCGCCAACTTCGACTCCCCCAAAGGACTGGGCGTTGACGGCGACAAACTCTTCGTCTGCGAAGCCGTAAAAGGCGTACAGGTATTCGACATCAGTAATCCCGCCCGGCCTGTGTGGATAGACGATCTGAGTTATATTGCCCAGGCGCAGGGCATCCGTACCTACGACGTAATTCCTCTGGACGGGTTGCTGCTCACAAGCGCCGACAAGGGACTTTTCCAGTTCGACTACACCGGTGAAAAAATACAGTTTGTAAGTGAAATAACCATTCAAAACGAATAAAAAGATGAAACAGATTTCTTTATACATTATATATATCCTGTTCTCCTGCGCCGGAATTTTTGCCGGCCGACCGGCAAACGCGCAGGAAATACGCCCCGCATATACCCTGTCATTTGAGCCGCTGTACCTTTTCAACAGCGGCATGCGAATCAACCTGGAAAAACAGATAGCCCCGCGCAACTGGCTGGGAATTAATCTTACAGGCTATTACCTGCCATACGATACCGAATCCGGTCACGGAACGTTCAATTCCGAGTTTGAATCCATTGACGGACTGAAAGGCATCGGAATCGGGGGAACATACAAATATTACTATGCCCGGAAGTGGTTCATGGAACTGGGCGCCGGATATACGTTTTTTGACGTCCGGAACGATGGTTACGGTTTCAGGAAATTTCGTGAAGACGGCCTCCCCTTCTATGAATACGTCTATACGGAAAAACACAGCTATTTCAGGAAAGTAACGGCAAACTTCTCTATCGGACTGCACTCCACCTTCCACCGGCACTTTTACGTCGAGCCATACGCCGGGTTGGGGCTGGCGCGCAGTTTTTATGACAAGTCATACGGGGAAAAATACAACGCTACCATATTCGGCATCGGATACAGGGGTACTTATCCGGTACTGGGCATCCGACTCGGATTCAACATCCCTCCCGCAAGATGACCTGCACCACCGTTCCCGTAAAGAACAGATGTTTATCCACCAATTGCCTGAATTTTAAGGTAATGTCCGGTATTTCCGAAACTTTATCGCACAAAACAACTGTTGGCGCTCTGTCCGGATAAGAGCGCCAACATCTTTGTTGCCTGATTCGCACGTGAATCTTTTTTCCGGCCGGAAGGAGTTAAAATTCGTCCACAATTAATTCACCGGCCGTCAAATCCTTGATACCTTCGGCAAAGGCGGCGAAATGAGCGGACGAAGCGTGAACCTGAAAAGCGGCGTCATCCTGATATTCCTCGTAAAAAATAAACTCAACCGGATTGAGCGGAGACTGATACAAGGCATAAAAAATATTACCTTCTTCCTGCCGGGTGGCAACGACCAGCTTCGACGCCACTTCTATAAAGGCTTTCTCCTGCCCCTCCTTCACTAACAGGCGGGCGACGACGACTTTCTTGTCCTTCTCCGGTTGCTGAACTTCGATGACCGTTTCCCCGGCGCTGTTTTCCGCACGCTTTCCTTCATTACACGACATTACGCCCACCATGGCGAGCGACACTAATAAAATTCCAATTTTCTTCATTTCAGTAAATATTTATAATTGATTGCGGCAAAATTAATAAAAAAACAGGTATCAAAACCAATTCAGGCAAAAACTACCATTAATATGGTAGTTTTTGTTTTATAATTTAGCTATATTTTTGTAGCCGTAAAAAGTCACATAAAGCGATAACAAAAAAATAAAAAATCATGTCAAGCGCTACGGAACAAGGATTCCGTGTACTGTCGGTAAAAGAAACCGGTACGCCAGACATTTACAGTATCGAAGAACCTCCCGGGATAAGTCGAACATGCGATACAACAGTCCGAAGTGTACCTGATTGCCCGGCGAGACGCTCTCAAGTCATTTATTTTTTTCGTTTTTACAACAGAAAATTCTAACTTTGCCGGGAAATCATTTAAAACTAATAGGATTATGACATATATTCGTTTTTTTAACACCACAGGCCCCTGCAATCCGGAAGACCATTACATGCTTCCTCCCGAAGACCGTTTGGTGGGAGCTCAGTTGCATCGTTC
>JAISYY010000114.1 GCA_031269635.1 Tannerella sp.
TCCGGCGGCTGCCTGAACGTCATAATGAACATCTTATGGCTGATATGCGGGGGATTCTGCATCTGTCTCACGCATCTGTTTTTCGGCTTACTGTTATGTATCACCATTATCGGTATCCCGTTCGGCCGGCAACATTTCAAAATGGCAGGATTAGCGCTTACCCCATTCGGGAAAACAGTTATTTAAATCGCCCGGGCATAGGCTTTACCGGTCTATCAGCCGGTATTTGCTTCGCGCTTCTTCGCGCGGGCAAGCATTGAAATGCCACCATTCGCTCGTAACGGAACTGAAACCGGCTTTTTCCATTATGCGCCGGAGCAGTTTACGGTTTTTATATTCCGATGGCGTTATACGGCGCCGTTTCAGCAGATCGTCTTCCCGGTCCGTGTGAGCTTCCGGGCCGAAGAAATCAAAAGGCGTTCCCATTGGCAACCATTCGCCGTTTTCGTCCACCAGCGTAACATCTACCGCCATGCCATAGTTATGCAGTCCGCCGCCTTTAGCGGGATCGGCCACATAATATTCATTATTTGTCTTTTTCGCCCATTCGCTCATTTTCCGCTGCACTTCCATCGGACGGGCGGCGTCGTAGATCAAAAGGGACAAGTCCGGACGTTCCTCCCGCAACAAATCATGCGCACGGATGAGCATGCCGGCGGCACGCGGATGAAGCCATACTTTTGTCAGTTTCGAGTTATACAGCGGTGTTCCGGCAAAATTATCCCTGGTCCCGTACACAAGATAATACTCTATGGAAGGCTCCCAGAAACAGACATCGACAAACCCCATATCTTTCATCCTCGCATCCCAGTCATATTCGGCCGTTTTCGTGCCCTGGGCATTACTACACAAGGGAAACATGCACAGACAGACAATACTCTTAATTATACGAAGACTTTTCATGTGATAATATTAATTCGTCAAATCAAACCGTTTCAATCGTCAGTCAAAACAATCCGTTCCACATTTACGAAACGATCCAGGAAGAGCGAGGCCGCTTCCGAGAACTTTTCTTCCGATTCGGTTGTCATGAACCGACATTCCCCGTTCTTCGACAGCCGGCGCGACATCTCCGGATGACGCACGAGATACGCTTTCAGGCTTTCCGCCACACAAGGCCCCTGGGAAAACAACCGGACGCCTTCGGGCAAATACTTGCGTATCTTGGCTTCGAGCAGCGGATAGTGCGTACAGCCAAGCACCAGTGTGTCGATCTGTGGATCCGCGACAAATATACGTTCTATGTTCTTTCGAACAAAATAATCCGCCCCGGCGCCGTCATGTTCCCGGTTTTCCACAAGCGGCACCCACATCGGGCACGCTTCGCCGGTCACTGTCATATCCGGATAAAGTTTGGCAATCTCCATCGCATACGACCCTGAAGAAACGGTTCCGACAGTTCCCATAATGCCGATATGCCGCGTCCTGCTCAAGGAGCCGAGTCTTTCTACCGTCGGACGTATAATGCCCAGAACCCGGCGGGAAGGATCCTCCGATACGGGAAGGTCTGTCTGCTGTATCGTACGCAACGCCTTTGCCGAAGCCGTATTACAGGCAAGTACAACCAGCGGGCATCCTTCGCGGAACAGTCGAATCACAGCCTGGCGGGTAAACCGGTAAACGATTTCAAAGGAACGCGCCCCATAGGGTGTACGGGCATTGTCTCCAAGATAGACATAATCATATTCCGGCAACAACCGGCGTATATGATCGAAAATCGTCAGGCCCCCGTAGCCCGAGTCAAATATTCCTATGGGAAATTTTCCACTCATAAAAAATGTACGATAAAAAACGGATGCCTATCCCTAAAAAAGGCACAGGCATCCTCCCAATAATATAACAATTCTAATTCTAAAAAAATGAAAACTATATGCAATTTATTTCAATCCCAACTTGGCCTTTACCTTATCCGTCGCATCAATCGCATTGCTACCCGAATAAATTATTGTCTGGGGATGCAGGACGTAAGTATAACCGTTTTCGTCGCTTACTTCCTTGATCGCCTTTTGTATTTTTTCGTTTAACGGAGCGATTAATTCGTTTTGTTTTTTATCAATTTCTTCCCTTGCCATCGGCGCAAAGTTTTCCATACGGGTTCGGATACCTTCAATTTCCTGCATGCGAAGCATCCGGATATTTTCCGTTAACGAATCATTCTGTGCCGTCAGATCCGCAAATTTACGATTATAATCATCCTCCATTCCCTTCATTGCATCCTGATACTGTTTGGCGAAAGTGGACATTTCCCTTTCTACATCCGAAAGCTCGGGCAAAAGATTAAAGACGTCCTGTACATTAACTACGGCGATTTTCATTTCTTGAGCTGCCAGTCCCAATGGAAGCAGCAACAATACTGATACGATAAGATTTTTCATGTTCATATTCCTGTTTAATTAATTATTATTATTCGTGAAACAAAGTGCGCAAAGATAAGATAATTATTTTGAATATCCCAATTTTGCAAGAACTTCATTGCTAATATCTATTTTTGGAGAAGCATAAATGATGCTCATAGCCGATGCGCGATCAACAACTACCTGATATCCTTTGTCTTCCGATATTGCCTTAATAGCTTCATAAATTTCGTCCTGAATCGGTTTCATCAGCGATTCGCGCTTTTTATACAGTTCGCCTTCCGCGCCGAAATATTTACGTTTCAGTTCCTGCGCCTCCTGCTCTTTTTTTATGATATCTTCTTCGCGCTTGGAAATCATCTCTGCGGAAAGAAATACACGTTCACTCTGATACGTCTTATACATATTCTGTGCTTCCTGCTGCAATACGTCAATCTCACCCTGCCATTTTTCGGAAAGCTGGCTGAGCTGTTCATTCGTCATTTCATACGCCGGAATATTTTTTAATATATATTCCATATCTATCAGCGCAAATTTCTGCGCCATGGTTGTCATTGCCAATGAGGCGGACAACACCATACTTAATATCAAAAATACTCGTTTCATACTTATATAATTTATAATATTCTCTCTTAGACTTCTATAATCCGGCAAAGTTTCATCCCCGCATCATCATTAAAGGTTAAAATTCCTGTCCCAGTATAAAGTGGAAGTTTCCGCCTCCTCTTTGAGCAGACCCGAAAGGTTTGTCGAACCCATACGCCCAGTCAATCCCCATAAGGCCGATCATGGGCAGGAAGATACGTACGCCGGCGCCGGCCGAACGCTTCAGGTTAAACGGGTTGAAATCGGATATGCTGTTCCAGGCATCTCCGGCTTCGCCGAAAACAAGTCCGTAAATCGTACTTGAAGGTTCGAGTATAAGCGGGTAACGCAATTCGAGCGACAGACGCGAATACGAACGGGCATTAGGCATCCAAGAGTTATTCCCGGCTATTGCACCGTTATCGTATCCCCTCAATGCGACCGTTTCCTGATAATAGCTGTAACCGCCTGTCATGCCGTCGCCTCCTACGTAAAAAGTGCCGAACGGAGACTGCTTGTACTTGTTGTAATCGCCAATCCATCCGACTTCAACACGCGACATAAGTACCGGCGTACGTTGCGGGCCGCCATACCGGGGCACAGGCAAAAGCGGTATAAATACTTTGCTCTTGAACCTCACCTTGTAATATTCCACCAGCTTATATTTTACCGCATCGGAAGTTATATTTTTATAATCCTTGCCGTCAAACAGTGAATAAGGCAACGTAGTCGTCCCTGAAATCATGAACTGTGAACCTTCGCGCGTATAAAGCGGATTATCAATAGAGTTACGCTGGAGAACAAGCTCCAGGTTAATATCGTGGTATTTGCCGTCTTCCGACAATCCCAACTGGTAATAAGCGTTCGACCAGTTACTCAGCATATACATCTGATAATTCAGCGTCGCCATAAACTGGAAATAGTCATCCGGCCAGTTGAGGCGTTTACCGTATCCTGCGGAAAGGCCCAAAATCTGCATATACTTGCTCTTGTCATAAGCGCTTTCATAAGCGCCACTGTAATCATAACCACCATAACCACTATAACCCATACCATAATAAGGATTACTGTAATAAAGGCTGTTCATCTGACTTTGCATCAACTGATTGTAATACCGGGTATTTATATTCGTATACCGGGAGAAATAGGCGCTGAGCGACAACGAATTAGGTCGTTTGCCACCAAACCAGGGGTCAAGGAACGAAACACTGTATGCCTGGTAAAACTGGGCGTTTGTCTGTCCGCTGATATTGAGCGTCTGGCCTTCGCCTTGCGGGATGATGCCTTTATAGGTTTTCGTATTCACTAAATTCTTCATTGAGAAATTGGTGAACTTCAATCCGAGTTTGCCGATGATACCCGTCTGTCCCCAACCGAGAGAAAATTCAACCTGGTCATTTGCCTTGGAAGTAAGATTGTAGATGAGATCTACCGTTCCG
>JAISYY010000291.1 GCA_031269635.1 Tannerella sp.
TTATTAGAGAGAGAGAGAGAGAGAGAGAGAGAGAGAGAGAGAGAGAGAGAGAGAGAGAGAGAGAGAGAGAGAGAGAGAGTGACAGGCAGGCGTTTACCGTACATTAATTATAACGCACGCGGTCGCGCGAAAGATAATAAAAACAAATCATTTAAATCACCTAACCTTATCGTCGTTTTTCTCGGATTAAGCGACGGAAAAGGATTTTTTTCTTCACATAAACATTTTCAAACAAAGATAGCCGGTGGTGCGAAGTCCCGTCACCGGCCGAACCGTATCATATCGTTGAGGGAGGGGTATGCATTGTGTAACCCTTCCTTCCATGAATACTCCGTGGGTGCACGGCTGTCCCGTACAAGGTACATGCCAAAAGACACAGATTTTAATACAATGTATAACCCTTTAAATTATATGCCTATGGATAGATATGAAAGAAAATGAAATTTGCTTTTGGGTAATACGGTGAACAATCGTTCGCCACGGTTTAACCGGATTGTCTACAAAGACGTCGGTATATAATTAATAAATAAAATGATAAACATAATTTTTTAGTCTGAGTATGGATGAACATAAATTAATTAACTGGGAAACGCTACGGAGAATGTTATTCTCCCTGAGTGTTGTTATTTGTTCGCTTTCAGCGCTTGCACAGGGAAGTATTACCATATCGGGTACGGTGAAGGAGGAATCCGGCGAACCGCTTTCGGGTGTGAATATTATCGTGAAAGGAACAACAAATGGTGTCGCAACGGATTTCGACGGAAAGTACACGATCTCCGTTTCCGACCGGACTTCCGTATTGGAATTTTCGTATCTGGGCTTTGCCACACAATCTGTCACGGTAGGAAATCAGACCGTTATCAACGTCACGTTGAGGGAAGATACACAATTGATGGACGAGGTGGTTGTAGTCGGTTACGGAACACAAAAGAAGGTGAATCTGACCGGTGCCGTGTCGGCTATGACGGTAGACGAGACGCTGGCAAGCCGCTCGCTGGTCGACGTTTCGTCCGGTCTGCAAGGTATGTTGCCGGGTCTTGCCGTCAACCAGAACAGCAGTATGGCGGGACGCGAAGATGTTTCACTTATGATCCGCGGTATGGGTACGGTTAATAATGCCGCACCGCTAATCGTAGTAGACGGTATGCCCGATGTAAACATCAACCGTCTCAACATGAACGATATCGAAAACATATCCGTCCTGAAAGACGCTGCATCTGCCGCTATCTACGGTTCGCGTGCAGCTAACGGCGTAATCCTGATTACTACCAAATCGGGTAAAGGTTCGGACAGGATTTCTTTTAATGTATCGGGTAACTATTCCATGTCGTATCCGACGAATTCTATTGAATTTATGCCGGATTATGCACGGGCGTTGACGCTCCATCAGCGTGCGGCTGCCGTCAATACGTTGGAATCGAATTACCAGTTCAAGAATGGTACGATTGATCAATGGCTGGCTATGGGAATGATCGATCCGGTCAAATTCCCGAATACCGACTGGTGGAACTGGATCATGCGCGACAACGGCGTAATGCAGAACTACAACGTATCGGCAAGCGGAAGTAACGATAAATCGAACTTTTTTGCTTCGCTCGGCATACAGGATCAGGAAGGATTGCAGATTAACAATGATTATTCCCGCTACAACGCGCGGTTTAATTTCGATTACAAACTGCTGAACAGCCTGAGTGTAGGCGTCCGTTTCTCGGGTAACTGGACAAAACGCACCTATTTTTTCAGCAATGGGTATACCGATCCGGACGATTCGAATAATACAGCCGCTTACGATTTGCAATACGCCATTGCGGGTATCACGCCTTACGACCCCGAAACGGGCTACTATGGCGGCGTGATGGCTTACGGCGAAGATGCACAGGCTTATAACCCCTATACCTACTACATAAACAACCTCAACAGCCAGAACCGGCAGGAGGCGCTCGGGAACATGTATCTCGACTGGAAACCGCTGAAAGGCCTGTCGGCGCACCTGGAATATGCTTTGAACTACTACAACCAGTTCACCTGGTCGGCCAATATGCCGAACCGGGCGTATAACTTCCAGGTAGGCGCTTATGGTTCGAGGGTATATGTCGGCGATAATGCGGGTGTCTCAAACGCTACCAACACAGGCTACAAAACCCAATTGAACGGACGGCTGGATTATAACCTGAAGATTGCCGACGGTCACGACCTCAGCCTGATGGCCGCATACAGCGAAGAATTTTGGTATAACCGCAGCCAGTCCTCATCACGTAACGACCGTCTTCACCCCACGTTGCACGAAATAAATGCGGCGCTGACCGATGTACAGGGCACGGGCGGCAGTTCCGATACCGAAGGATTACGCTCCTACATCGGACGCCTGAACTATGTGGCATACGACAAATACCTGCTGGAAGTCAATTTCCGTGCAGACGGTTCGTCACGTTTCCTTCCCGGGCACCAATACGGTTTCTTCCCTTCGGCAGCCCTGGGCTGGCGTTTCTCGGAAGAAAACTTTATTAAGAACCTGACAGGTAACTGGCTGTATCAAGGCAAACTGCGTGCATCATACGGGACGTTGGGTAACAACGACGTCAGTCGCTATGAACAGAAAGAGACGCTGACCGCAAGTAACTACATGATGGGCAATTCTATCGTGAAAGGATTCGTCAACAAGAAGATGATCAACCAGAGCCTGACATGGGAAATCGGCCAGGTAACGAACATCGGTCTTGACCTGGGCTTCCTGAAAGGCAAACTGTCGACCGAACTTGATTTCTACGACCGGCTGACAAAGGGAATGATACGCCCGTCGCAGATGTCGATCCACCTGACGGGAGCTTACAGCGCTCCACGCGACAACATTGGTGACATGCGGAACCGTGGTGTGGAAATCAACCTCACGTGGAAAGATAAAAAAGGTGATTTAAGCTATATGATAAATGGAAATTTCTCGAAAAACTGGACGCAACTTCAGGAATGGAACGAATTTCTCGATAAGGGCTGGATTTATGTGGGTATGCCTTACCGTTTTGTATATACTTATGAAACTCACGGAATGGCACAGACCTGGAACGATATATACAGTCATACGCCGCAAGGTTCATCGCCGGGCGACGTGTTGCGGAAAGACGTGAACGGCGACGGACGGATTGACGGAAACGACAAGGTGGCCTATCCCGGTTACCTGCGCGACAGACCGACCACCAACTTTGCCCTGAACGCCAGCGTTAAATGGAAAGGAATTGATCTTGCCGTCATGTTTCAAGGCGCCGCAGGACGTAAGACTTTCTGGATTAACAACTACAATAACGTGAATTTCGGCTCTCAACGTTATGCCTCGTCGTGGGATCACTGGAACAATCCGTGGTCGTGGGAAAACCGCGACAGCGAATGGCCGCGGCTGGCCGGAAATGCCAACCGCGAAGAAACAACTTACTGGCTGGACGACTTGACCTATTTGCGCCTGAAAAACCTGCAATTGGGTTATTCGCTGCCGCAGAAGTGGTTAAAAGCTGCTTATGTAAACAGTTTGCGCATCTACTTCTCCGGTGAAAATCTCGCCACACTGACGAAATTCCGCGGCCTTGACCCGGAAAGGGGCGGACGCGGAAACAGCGGAGGAAATGCTTCGGATGCATACCCGTTGGTTACATCGTATACTCTGGGTCTTAATATTGGGTTTTAATTAAAATGTAACGATTATGAAAATAAAGAATATAATAAGACTTTCACTCGTATGCTGCATGATTGCAGGAGGGCTCATATCCGCTACCTCGTGCGTGCAGGATCTGCTGGACCAGGATCCGACGACAGAACTTGCAGCAAATGCTTTCTGGAAAACGGAAAACGACGCCACGTATGCTTTGTACGGCGCTTATGCCGACATCCGTCCGCTTTTCGACCGTGACTATTACCTGGAAGGACACGGCGAGTATATAAGAACACGCGGGACAAGCGTTACGAACGATAACTTGAGGCTCGGCGACGCTTATCAGGGGGGCAACTACAACCCGAGCGGCTATGCGAGCGGTTTCGACAAAATGTACCGCTACTTGTACGGGGGCGTAAACCGTGCCAATTATGTAATTGACAACGTGGAAAAGATGTTGGCCGATGCCAGCCCTTCGTCGAGGACAAGCCTCGAAACGATTATCGGCGAGGCACGCCTGCTTCGCGGGATGGTTTATTTCAAGCTGATTTCCATGTGGGGAGACGTGCCGCTTATCGAACATATCATATATGACAATTCGGAAGTGGAAAATATCACCCGTACGCCGATAGCAGACGTCAGGAAATTTATCTATGATGACTTCACGTATGCGTATGAGAAACTGCCTGCGAAAGCATCGAACGTCGGTCGCGCCGCTAAACCGGCTGCACTGGCTTTCCGCGGAAAACTGCAACTGTACTGGGCATGCTGGAACCGTTTCGGATGGCCGGAACTGGAGACGTTTACGCCCAGCGCTACGGAGGCTTCGGCGGCCTACGCTGCTGCCGCTGCCGACTTCAAGTCGGTGATTGACGACTACGGGCTGACGCTGTTCCGAAACGGCGAACCGGGCGAATGTGACGAGCCGGGCAAGGCGGAAAACCTGCCG
>JAISYY010000292.1 GCA_031269635.1 Tannerella sp.
TTACTTGGATATGATTTAGGCAGTTCTTCGGTAAAAGCCAGCCTCGTAAATGCGGAAACGGGCGAAGTGGCGGCCACGGATTTCTTTCCCAGGAAGGAAATGGAAATAAAGGCGTTAAAAGCCGGATGGGCGGAACAGCATCCGGACGTATGGTGGGAAAATTTAAAACAGGCGACCCGGTCGGTCGTGAAAAAAGCCGGCGTGAATCCTGCGGGAATTGCGGCGATTGGCATTTCGTACCAGATGCATGGCCTGGTCCTGGTAGATAAAGACCTGAACGTGATGCGCGATTCCATCATCTGGTGTGACAGTCGCGCTGTTCCTTACGGCGAAAAGGCGTTTTCCGGAATCGGCAGCGAAAAATGTTTGTCGCACCTGCTTAATTCGCCGGGAAACTTTACCCTTTCAAAACTCGCCTGGGTGAAAGAAAACGAACCGGAAAACTATGCCCGGATACGATATTACATGCTTCCGGGCGATTATATCGCCATGCGTATGACCGGCCGGCCGGCTACTACGGCTTCCGGTTTGTCGGAAGGTATCGGCTGGGATTTTGAAAAAAATGCACCGGCGGAATTTCTGTATGACTGGTTTGGGTTTGATATGGATATTATCCCCGAAATAACGCCCACTTTCGGCCTGCAAGGACGGCTGACCGCCGGGGTAGCGGACGAACTGGGCCTGGCGGTGGGAATCCCGGTAACTTACCGTGCCGGCGACCAGCCTAATAATGCGCTGTCGCTGAATGTGCTTAATCCCGGTGAAATCGCTGCGACGGCCGGTACTTCCGGCGTTGTTTACGGCGTGAACGAAGATGCTAAATACGATCCGCTGTCGCGCGTAAACTCATTTGCCCATGTTAACCACACGGCGCAACAGACGCGTGTAGGGGTGTTACTTTGCATCAACGGGGCTGCGATATTAAATGCGTGGATAAAAAACAGCGTGGCACCCGAAGGTATCCGTTATGACGATATGAATACGCTGGCCGGAAACATACCCGCCGGAAGCGACGGAATCAGCATTATCCCTTTCGGAAATGGCGCCGAACGTGTTTTGTCTAATGACGAACCCGGCTGCTCCATTCACGGAATTAACTTCCTGCGCCATGGGAAAGCTCACCTGATTCGCGCTGCGCACGAAGGGATTGCCTTTTCCTTTAAATATGGAATGGATATTATGAACAGCATGGGTATAGGAACGGAAACGATTCGCGCCGGATATGCCAACCTGTTCCTAAGCCCGGTTTTCAGACAGACACTGTCCGATATAACCGGCGCGACAGTCGAACTGTATAATACGGACGGATCTGTCGGTGCGGCACGCGGAGCCGGGATAGGTATGGGTATATACAAAGATGAGAAAGAGGCTTTCAGTACTTTGAAAAAAGTGATAACCGTTACGCCGGAAAAACAAAGCGAACGCGCAAGCCTGGAAGCGTATGAAAAATGGCGAAAGCTATTAAGAATTAAAAATTAAGAATGAAGAATTACGCGATACGAAATAAACGGAATATAACGGTTTTTCCGGTGTCTCGGCAGGGACACCAGCGAAGCGGTTATATATTGTTTAAATTCTTAATTAATTAAATATTTAATCAATCAAAAAAAGAAAAAGATGGTAACAAGAACGTATTTCCCGACGGTGGGAAAAATTAAATTTGAAGGAAAAGAGAGTAAAAATCCATTGGCTTTCCGTTATTATGACCCTGAAAAAACGGTTTATGGAAAGAAAATGAAAGAGTGGTTTAAGTTTTCCATGGCATGGTGGCACACACTTTGCGCCGAAGGCGGCGATCCGTTTGGCGGCGGAACGAAAACATTCCCGTGGGCGGAAGGAAGTACTACTTTGGAAATAGCCAAACAGCGTTTGGATGCAGGATTTGAATTTATGCAAAAAATCGGCATCGAATATTACTGCTTCCATGATACGGACCTGATTAGCGAAGGCGCTTCCATTGAAGCATATGAAGCAGACCTGAAGTCTGCCGTCGCTTACGCGAGGCAAAAACAGGAAGAAACGGGAATCAAATTGCTGTGGGGTACGGCAAACGTGTTCGGGCATAAGCGTTATATGAACGGGGCTGCCACGAATCCGGATTTTGATGTTGTGGCGCGTGCTGCGGTACAGATTAAAAACGCAATAGACGCGACGATTGAACTCGGCGGTGAAAATTATGTCTTCTGGGGAGGACGCGAAGGCTATTCGTCATTGCTTAATACCGATATGAAACGCGAAAAGGATCATCTCGCCACGATGCTGAAAACGGCACGCGATTATGCCCGTTCAAAAGGCTTTAAGGGTACGTTCCTGATTGAACCGAAACCGATGGAACCGACGAAGCACCAGTATGACGTCGATGCCGAAACGGTGATAGGTTTCCTTCGTGCGAACGGCCTGGACAAGGATTTCAAACTTAATATCGAAGTGAACCATGCCACCCTCGCCGGCCATACGTTTGAACATGAACTCCAGTGTGCCGCAGACGCCGGACTGCTCGGCTCGATTGACGCCAACCGTGGCGATTACCAGAATGGATGGGATACGGACCAGTTCCCGATTGATGTGAATGAGTTAACGCAGGCCATGCTTGTCATCCTGAAAAACGGCGGCTTGCAGGGCGGGGGAACAAATTTCGACGCTAAAACCCGTCGCAATTCTACCGACCTGGAAGACATCTTCATCGCCCATATTGCAGGCATGGACGCTTTTGCACGCGCCCTCGAAGCCGCCGCCGCTATCCTGGAAGAATCCCCATACCGGACGATGCTGGGCGAACGCTATGCCTCGTTTGATTCGGGGAAGGGGAAAGCTTTTGAAAACGGCGAACTGTCACTGGAAGACATCGTGACTTACGCAAAGCAAAAAGGCGAACCCGGCCAGATAAGCGGAAAGCAGGAACTGTATGAAGCGATTGTAAATATGTATATTTGATGAAAAATAAAACATACAATTCTACCTATATTTTCGGGATAACGCTTGTTGCAACCCTGGGCGGTCTCCTTTTCGGCTACGATACGGCCGTTATCTCGGGAGCGGAAAAAGCGATACAGGACTATCTGACCGCTCCGCTGGATATGGGATCGTTCGTACACGGAGCGACGGTTTCGAGTGCACTGATCGGTTGTATAATAGGAGGCATTATCTCCGGTTTCCTATCGAACCGGCTGGGTCGTAAGAAGACCTTGTTGATTGCGGGATTTTTATTTTTCACATCCGCCCTGGGGTCGGCTTATCCCGAATTTCTGTTTTTTGAGAAAGGCAACCCGACGCCCGGTTTGCTTGTAACATTCAATTTCTACCGTATATGGGGCGGGATAGGAGTCGGCCTTGCTTCGGCCGTATGTCCCACCTATATCGGCGAGATAGCCCCGGCCGGGATACGCGGGCGCCTGGTTTCGTTTAACCAGTTTGCCATCATATTCGGTATGCTTGTCGTGTATTTTGTAAACTGGGGTATCGCTAACGGGCAGACAATAGCATGGATTAACGACACGGGATGGCGGTATATGTTCGCATCCGAAGCCATTCCGGCAGGATTGTTCTTCGGACTGTTATTCCTCGTTCCCGAATCCCCGCGCTACCTGGCGCTGGTGCACAATGAACGGCAAGCGCTGAGCGTCCTGGAAAAAATAAATGTGACGAAGGAACAGGCCGGGAATATCCTGCGGGAGATAACCTCCACGATTGCCGAAACGGTGAAAGCGAAAGTTTTTTCGTACGGTAAGAAGATAATTGTAACAGGTATCCTGCTTTCCGTGTTTCAGCAATTTGTAGGAATAAACGTTGCACTCTATTATGCGCCGCGTATTTTCGAGAGTATGGGCGTCGCCCGCGATGCATCCATGCTGCAGACGATCATCATGGGACTTGTGAATGTCGTGTTTACGGTAGTCGCCATTGTCACGGTCGACAAATGGGGGCGAAAGCCGCTGCTTGTCACCGGTTCCATTGGCATGGCCGCCGGTATGATTGCAATAGCCATTCTGTCCTGGTACGGTATCATAAGCATCCTTACGCTTATATTCATCATCCTGTTTACCGCGTCGTTTATGATGTCGTGGGGGCCTATATGCTGGGTATACATATCCGAACTGTTCCCGAACAAGATTCGCGGCCAGGCGGTTGCGGTTGCCGTCGCGGCACAGTGGGCGGCAAATTACCTCATATCATCGACATACCCCGGAATGATGGAGTTCAGCAGCGCCTTTACTTATGGATTTTACGGAGCGATGGCGATTCTTTCTGCAATATTTGTCTGGAAGATGGTGCCTGAAACAAAAGGGAAATCGCTGGAAGAGATAGAAAAATTCTGGAAGAAATGAATTGGTAAACAGTTATGACATGATGAGACTGATAGCAAATATTACATTATTACTGTGTTGCATCTTGACTGCAACCGCACAGAATACTTCCCCGGCCGCGTATGCTGTCAGGGAAGATATTTCTTATATCGACGGAAATGAAACGGACGACTACCGGCAGAAACGCTGCAAACTGGATGTATATTATCCCGAAAACGTGAAAGGCTTTCCTGCTGTTGTATGGTTTCACGGAGGAGGGCTGGAAGGCGGCAACAAACAGATCCCCCCGGAACTGAAAAATAAGGGCATTGCCGTCGTAGCGGTAAATTACCGTTTAAGCCCCGGCGCCACAAATCCCGCTTATATCACCGATGCGGCCGAAGCTACCGCATGGGTTTTTAAAAATATTGAAAAATACGGCGGCGATCCCGGCAAAATTTTTATATCCGGTCATTCGGCCGGCGGCTATCTTACGCTTATGGTCGGATTGGATAAAAAATATTTGGCGGCATACGGGATAGATGCCGCCGGAATCAAAGGATTGATACCGGTAAGCGGCCAGACAAACACACATTACACCATTCGCAAAGAAAGAGGATTACCGAAGGACATCCCTGTCATAGACGAATACGCCCCGATCAACCGCGTGAGGAAAGATTTGCCGCCAACCCTCCTGATTACCGGCGACAGGGATTTGGAAATGACTGCAAGGTATGAAGAAAA
>JAISYY010000389.1 GCA_031269635.1 Tannerella sp.
CCGATAGAAACGTCTTTGCCACCTTACTGTCTTCCAGCATGAACTTGAAGACAACGTCGTATATGGGATTTGCAATATGCATAGCTGTTTTGTTTTTTGGTTACTGCTCACAAAAGTAACACATCGAACCGGAATTTCAAAGAAAAACAGCAAAAATCAGTCAAATACAATTATTCCGGGCTTGTCGCCCAATATCATCACCAACGGCATCCGGCTCGTGTATCAGGAAGTTACGATTCGCCGCTGTCTTCCGCCGGCAGATCCTTCCGGCTGACACCATATTTCTCCGCGCAATGGACGGCGCCTTTCGGTTCTACGTGTACGACTATATCATAAATGTTTTCAATATGGCTTTTAATGCTGTTCTCCACATCCTGTGCAACCCGGTGAGCCTCCGTCAGCGACAGTCCGCCGTCGGCTTCAATATCAAGAACGATATTGTACATATTCCCTATCTGCCTCAGGCGAATACGGTGAGGGTTAAATGCTTCCGGCACCCTTTCGACCGCTTCAATAATCCTGTTATAGACAGAGGTATCGGAAATCCCGTCCATCAATACCAGGTTTGCTTCACGGAAAATACCCGTTGCCGACCAGATGATGTAAACGCCGATCACCGCCGCAATGACAGGGTCAAGCACGGGAATATTCAAAAGAAACGTACAGATCAGCCCGGCCAGCACTCCGCCGGAAATGATCACATCATTACGCATATTTATCGCATTGGCCTTCAGCATGGAGGATTCGACCCGTTTACCCTGATGAAACTGATACCATGACAGCAACAGCTTACCGGCAATTGAAACGACAGTCACCCAGATAGCCGGCAGGGACGGCAACTCTCCGGATTCCCCGGAAAAAATCCGTTCCACCGACGAGATAACAATCTGACACCCCATAAAAAAGATAACAAAAGACAGGATTGTAGAGGCTATACTCTCCGCTTTTTCCCGCCCATACACATATTTGGAATTAGGCGGGCGGCTGATGACGGAAGACGTAAACAATATTATCGCCGAAGTGACCACATCCGTAGCCGAATCCAGGCCATCGCTCAACACGGCCATACTCCCGGACCATAACCCGGTAATCACTTTCATCAACGACAACACAACATTCCCCGTAACGCTTATCCACGAAGTACGCCGTAAAATTTTCCTCCTGTCAATCATAAATTTTATTCCGTTTCGCACCATTCGCAATTCTCGTCGGCGTATTCTATCTCGACAGTAGCATGTTGGATATCCATGCTTTTTAACAGCAAATGCGCTTCGGAACGGATTTTTTGCTGTCCGGCAATGTCTTGGGGTTCATCTAAAACCAGATGTACGGTTAGCACATTGTATTCGCTGTCCATCGTCCAGATATGGAGGTCGTGAATATCCGCCACGCCCGGCAGGCTTTTTAGTTTACCGGCAATCTCCTTTTCGTCAATACCGGTTGGCTTCCCCTGCAAAATGATTCGGAAGCTCGTTTTCAGATTCCTGTACACATTATATAATATATAAAAGGAAATCCCGACCGACAAAAGCGGATCAAGCACGGGAAGATTCACAAACAGCATGACGATACTCACAATCAGCACGGCGATCCACCCCAGGACGTCTTCCAGCAAATGAAGCGACACGACCCGTTCGTTCACGCTCTTGCCTTTCCTGAGCCGGAAAATGGCGGCGCCATTGACGGTTACACCCAGAATCGCCAGGAGCAACATGCCCCGTGCATCGGGTTCTGCCGGCGACAGGATGCGTTGGACACTCTCGTAAAGCACAAATACCGAGCCGGTAAGCAATATAACGGAATTGGTAACCGCGCTCAACAACGAAAAGCGTTTGTAGCCGTAAGTGTACTGCGCGTTAGGTTTCCGTCCGGCGATTTTTTGGAAAATCCATGCCAGCCCCAATGCCACGCTGTCGCCGAAGTCGTGCAGCGCGTCCGACAGGATAGCGATGCTGTTGGTGAACAACCCGCCAATTAATTCGATGATACAGAAACCGAAATTCAGGAAAAATGCCAGCGCAATGTTTTCCGTTGCGCGCTCGTGATGATGTTCGTGATGATGATGTGCCATATTGGATACCGTTTATTCAAATACGATGCAAAGTTATAATTTTTCCGTCGCAAAATCAAAAAAATAACCTAAAGGATATCACATGGAACAGTATTAACTTAACGCTAATTGCTTTGCGAACCTGACGCGCTCATCTTTGCGAACGTTGCGGTAAAATTTCCTGTCATGCGACAAGCTGAAGCACACCCCATGCTTATGGCTGATTTTGCGGGACGGTTCGTTTTTTTATAATGCGGCTGCTTTGAGTGAAAAAGATTTTGCAATAACCGGCAATATAACCTAAATTTGCAAGTTCTTTTATAAGGACGGTGTTGAGAACGAAAAAAAATAATTATGGAAATAGCAATCGGATTACTGATACCATTTCTTGGAACCTTTTTAGGTGCAGCGATGGTTTTTTTGTTGAAAAATGAGATTTCGCCGCGTTTGCAGAAACTGTTGCTTGGTTTTGCTTCGGGGGTAATGGTCGCGGCGTCGGTATGGTCGCTTCTTATCCCCTCTATTGAAATGGCTGGGGGACGGGGACATACTGCCGCATGGATGCCCGCTTCGGCCGGATTTCTTGCCGGCATGGCGTTTTTATTGCTTTTAGATAGCGTAATACCCCACCTCCACATGAACTCCAGCGAGCCGGAAGGCGTTAAAACGAAACTAAAGAAAACGACGATGCTTGTTTTTGCCGTTACCCTTCATAATATCCCCGAAGGGATGGCC
>JAISYY010000066.1 GCA_031269635.1 Tannerella sp.
CCTGTTGTTGTAATGGGGATGGTTTATATGGACGAACCTTATGCCCGTCATATTATGTGGGCGCTTTCGACCCCTGTTATTTTCCTGTTTGGCAGGGATTTTTACGTTAATGCCTGGAAACAGCTTGCGGTTCGTGCGGCAAATATGGATACACTGGTAGCGCTCAGTACGGGTATAGCATACCTGTTCAGCGTGTCTGTCATGATGTTCCCTGAATTTTGGCACTCGAAAGGGTTGCATCCGCATGTCTATTTTGAAGCGGCGAGCGTGATAATTACATTCATATTGCTCGGCCGCCTGCTGGAAGAAAAAGCAAAGGGAAACACTTCGTCTGCCGTTAAAAAACTGGCAGGGTTACGGCCTGAAACGGTAACTGTTATCGACGAATCGGGCGGTCAACGCGTTGTCGCCGTCAGCCACGTGAGGGCAGGAGATTTATTAATGGTCAAACCGGGTGAAAGGATAGCCGTCGACGGCTTGGTGACGGAAGGGCGCTCGTATGTGGATGAAAGCATGTTGAGCGGAGAACCTGTCCCGGCACCGAAGGAAAACGGCAGCCGGGTTTTTGCGGGCACTGTCAATTTGAAGGGAAGTTTTCGTTTTAAGGCGGAAAAGGTAGGTGCGGAAACACTGCTCGCACAGATTATCCGCATGGTGCAGGATGCACAGGGCAGCAAAGTCCCGGTACAGAAACTCGTTGATAAGATTGCGGCCATATTCGTCCCGGTTATCATAAGCATCGCCGCAGTTTCGTTTATTCTCTGGAACATATTGGAACCGGTGAACGGCTTCATACACGGGTTACTGGCAATGGTGACCGTTCTTATCATCGCATGTCCGTGCGCTTTAGGGCTGGCCACGCCTACCGCTATCATGGTCGGTATCGGAAAAGGCGCGGAGAAAGGCATCCTGATAAAAGACGCCGAAAGCCTCGAAACGGCCAGGAAAGTGACTGTGATAGCGCTGGACAAGACAGGGACAATAACGGAAGGCAGACCGGTTCTGACGGATTTCATCCGCGCGAATGACAGTGATGTTGGCCGGCCGTCATTCAGCACCGCGCCATTCTTGTCGGCAAAAGGCGTCGTTCGCCGGCCCGCCGCAACGAAGCATGAAGCCGCCGTCCGTATGCAGGGAAAGTTTCAATGCGTCCGTAACGGCGGAATCGAAGATATGTTTTATAGCCTTGAACGGCTGTCGGAACATCCCCTGGCGGAGGCCGCAGTAAATTATTTTGCAGGCTCGTCACTGCAACTTGCGGTTGATGAATTTGAAAGCATAACGGGAAAAGGCGTTAAAGGTAAAGTAAACGGCATACCCTGTTACGCGGGAAGCCAAACGTTCCTGTCCGAAAATAATATAACGGCAGATGATGAACTTGTGCGTGCTGCCGGCCGTTTGTACGGAGAGATGAAAACCGTGATATGGTTTGCCTGCAACACGAAAGCGCTTGCGGTCTGCGGCATAACGGATAAGATCCGGGACACGTCCGTAAAGGCAGTCTCTGCGCTCCGTTCCCGGGGCATCGACGTCTGTATGCTGACGGGAGACAATGAAGCTACCGCCCGTGAGATTGCATCGAGGACAGGTATTGAGCGCTATATGGCGGAAGTTCTGCCGGACGAAAAAGCCCGCCTTATCAAACAGTTGCAATCCGGGGGAGAAGTTGTGGCCATGGCTGGCGACGGGATTAATGACAGTGCCGCCCTGGCGCAGGCCGATTTAAGCATCGCCATGGGAAAAGGAAGC
Source organism: Tannerella sp. (assembly GCA_031269635.1). Taxonomy (GTDB): domain Bacteria; phylum Bacteroidota; class Bacteroidia; order Bacteroidales; family Tannerellaceae; genus Tannerella. The sequence continues at coordinate 1,750 of JAISYY010000066.1, forward strand.
GATATTGCAATGGAAGCAGCAAAAATGATTATCGTTTCATCCGATTTAACGAAAATACCGGAAGCAATCAGACTGTCGGAATTAACCGTAAAAACGATCCGGCAAAACCTGTTCTGGGCATTTATTTATAACTTGGTCGGCGTCCCGGTAGCGGCCGGAATACTCTATCCCGTAACCGGGTTCCTGCTGAATCCGATGATTGCCGGAGCCGCAATGGCGCTTAGCAGCGTAAGCGTTGTTGTAAACAGCCTGATGCTCCGGGGAAAGAAAATATAATCCGTCTTCAAGCCTCGCCTTAACGGGAGTTCGTATTATCAGGTTTTGTGATTCAGTCTTTTTTTGATTGAAATATTCAAAATCAGAATATATTTTGTCCCCCAAAATATATTTGACGGTAAGTTCCTCTCCCCAACTTTGCTTGAATACAGTCAAGTCGTTTTCAGATGCGGGAGTCAGAACAATACTTTCGGGAAAGGGAGTCGCAGATTTTCGCCCGGAAGCCAATGCATGTAGTTTCGTACCATAGTCATATTTGTTTTTTGTTGAACTGTATCCTTTGGATGTAATATTCCGGGCCACCCGTCCTTTCCGGTTCCGGCCTTCACTTGTTATTACCGGCATGGCGTCAACCACAGAAATCAATGAATCACAGTCATCGGGCCTGAATGATTCGAGCAAACTCCGGGATAACATCCTGAATGTTTCCGGCAATTAATCCGGAAATACTTCTGACAATAGCCTGTAAACAGATAAATTGTCATAATTTCCTGATCAGTAAATGCAGGATTCGCATTATTACTGTATCTATGACAGTAAAATTTAAGTTCATTATCGTACAAATCGCAGATATACATATAGATAACTATAAGTTTAAATTCTTTTTCCCTGGGTATCATAACATAGAAAAATTAGTGAGATTATTCTTCTAAGTTAGTGGTTTCTATGGAATTAAACAAATATTTCAACCACTTAATTTGCCTGTTTTTATTTATTTAACATATATAAAAAACTTTTGTTTCAACTACTGATTCGCATCAATAACAAAACACACAATCACCAACGAACGGCGCAACCAGGAACATCTCACGGATTGCAAACATTTCACAGAGAAAAGCAAACCCTCCCGTCATCCCTTCCCTCGCGAACCGAAGAAGGCGTACCAGCCACTTACGGCATACGATACGGCAGGGACAATCATGCCGGGTGCAACGGCTTTAGCCCATGTTGCGTCGGCAAGCAG
>JAISYY010000101.1 GCA_031269635.1 Tannerella sp.
GGGCATGGACATGGTGCGGCTGAAACAGCTGTTCGGCAAAAAGATTGTCTTCCACGGCGGCATAGAAAACCAGCAGGTGTTGCCTCGCGGCACGGTGCAGGATGTGATCGACGAAACCCGCAACTGTCTGGCGTCGCTTGGCGGCGACGGCGAAGGATATATCTGCTGTTCGTGCCACAACGCTCAAGCCGGTACGCCCGTTGAAAATATTCTCGCTATGATTGATACTGTAAAAACATTCAAACGGAAATCTCAACTATAAGTAGATTTAGCGCTGCGAAATAAACAAAATATAACCTTCCGGAAAAGCGTTTTATCCGGATGATACACGGTGTATCTACCCAATGTCATCAAGTTAAAGGTTACCGTCTTTTGGATTGCTTCACTTCGTTACCAATGACGTAGTCCGGATTGCTTCAGGCTTCGCCTCCGTCACCCGCGAAGGCGAAACCTGAAGCAATCCGGTCTTTTTCTGCTTAACTTGATAATTTGCCTGCGGCACTATTTTTTCCGTTTGTAACAAGTTTCCAACTCGCAATACTGACAGGCATACTGTCCGGGTCGCACTTCTTTGCCGATACCGATGACGCCGCTGATCGACTTGATCGGCGTCATCAGGCAAACGTCCGACAGGGTAATGCCACAGGGCTGCTCTCCCATGAGGGCGAAGATTTTCCGCTGTTCCGTCAGGTGCCAGTTGCAATATCCCGGACTGAAACGCTTGGTATGAAGCAGGTTCGGATAATCCGCTTCCAGTTTTGTTTCCATATAGTCGCCGGTCTTTTCCACCAGCAGCGTTCCCATCACGTCGAGCAGGTAGATAACCAGCATGTCGCCGGACTCCTTGTGGGTTTGCTGGATTTGTTCAAACTCCCGGCCGGCGGTGGCGGCAAAAACGGCAAACAGCGTGGAACATGCCAGCAAACGGGTAATGGTCGCATTCGTGGCCAGCGAATGTTCCCGGATACGGACAGCCCTGTCTTCCAGTTCGCCTTCGGAAACGGAATAAACGTACCGGGGCTTCACCTCCTTTTCCAACTGGGCGAGTAACCCGCGGACCAAATTCACTATACTCTCGTCGGGCAACGTATTGCCGTATCCGATTTCCTTGAACACTTCCTCCGGAGACAGGGCTATGTCAGCATACGCAACGATGCAGTCGTCCATGATCGCTTACGAGGCAAGCAACTGTTTGGCCACCGAAACGGCGGCATTGGCATTGCTGCTGTATCCGTCGGCTCCGATCTCCTTGGCAAAGGACTGGCTGATGGGAGCGCCGCCGATCATGATTTTCACCTGATTCCGGAGACCGGCTTCTTCCAGCGCCCGGATGACCTCTTTCATGTAATTCATCGTCGTGGTCAGGAGCGCCGACAGACACAGGATGTCGGCCTTATGCTCTACAATGGAACTGGCAAACTTCTCGGAAGAAATATCCACTCCCAGGTTGATCACTTCGAAACCGCTGCCTTCCAGCATGGAAGCCACCAGGTTTTTACCGATGTCGTGCAGGTCGCCCTTGACCGTTCCGATCACGATGGTGCCTGCGCGGGGGATGTTGCTGTTCACCAGCAGCGGACGCAGCAGTTCCAGCGCGCCTTTCATCGCCCGGGCCGACATGAGCAGTTCGGGCACGAAGGCTTTCCCGCTCTCGAACCGCTGTCCGATTTCGTCCATGGCCTTCGACATGTAGTCTTCGATGATCGACCGGATGTCTGCTTTCTGTTCTATGGCGGCCTTGGTCGTTTCGACGGCCAGCGCCAGATTACCTTTCAAAATTGCTTCATACAATTGATTCAAATTTTCCATCTTGCAAAATATTTAGTTGGTTATAGTTGTTTCAGATCATTCTTTATTCATTATTCATTTCCGCAGACTGTTCAGGGTCTCAATCATGCTTACCACATTGGCTATGGGTGCGTTCGCCTGAATATTGTGTACGGAATTAAAGACAAAACCGCCGTTCTTGCCGAAAATCTCACACTGCCTCAGCACGTGTTCCCTCACCTGTTCGGGCGTCCCGGCAGGCAGTATTTTCTGCGTGTCAATCCCGCCTCCCCAGAAGGTCAGCGCATCGCCAAATTCATCTTTCAGCCGCTGCGAATCCATATCCTTTGCATTGATCTGTACCGGATTGAGGATGTCAAATCCGGCTTCAATCAGAAGCGGTATCAGCGGTATAATCGAACCGCAACAGTGCTTGAATATTTTCCAGGACGTGTGCTGATGAATCCAGTCGTTCATCCGTTTGTAAGGTGGCAGCCAAAGATCCCGGAACGTTTCGCGGGAACAGAACTGCGAGTTTTGCGTACCGAAATCGGTACCGCATGTAAATACCACATCGACCTTGTCTCCCAACCTGTCCCACAGCAGCCGGTAGTTTTCGATGGCGATGTCTGTCTGCTGTTCAAATATCCGGGAGATATGCTCCGGCCTCAAGACCGTGGACATGTACCACTCGTCGACCGCCCGGATGCCTTTGGGTTCCTTCAGTCCCATGCCGGGAACAAAGGCGATGTCGCCCAGCGCCGTCCCGCCGAATCCGGCGACAACGGCTTTTCCCGTGGCGGCCGCCCGGATTGCTTCACGCTCAAAATGAGCCAGGTCTTCTTCTTTCAGATACCCAAATTCTTCCAGATTGTCGGCTACCGACAGTTTTTCATCGTCCACCGGAGCGGCTCTTTCGATGGCATTGACGAAAAAACAGCCTTCCGGCATGACGGAACCCGGCGGAAAGCGGCGGTCGCCTTTGGCGTAGATGTATACATTTCCGTTTTTATCCGGCGTCAGGTCGATGTCTTCCGCAATCAGTACGCGCTGTCCCCAGGGCGTGACCTGTTCGTGCAGGCGCGTCTCGTCGGTGCCGAGCATGTTTTCCCTGCCCCAGACGCCGACGACATCTACGCCTATGATTTTCTGAAGTTCCTCATCGACTTCGCCCAGCATCTGGAACGGCTCGATGAC
>JAISYY010000201.1 GCA_031269635.1 Tannerella sp.
ACTGCGGATATCACCGGCTATCAGCCTGAAGTTCCCGTCCTGAAACAGGTGCTGTATATTCTCAATTTTCCCGGTAGAAAAATTGTCGAGGCATACGGTGGAGCAATCCAACTCCAACAATGCTTCACATAAGTGGGAGCCGATAAACCCGGCTCCACCGGTTACCAGTATTTTCGTTTTCCTTATCATAATCAGGTATTTGCAAGCCAATTTCCCGGAAGGCTGCCGTATAATGTGTCAAAAAGGGTAGGAGAGGGCGATCTCCTTCAAGGCCTTACAGATCTCATTCCTGTTCCGGCCTGTCTGTTGCCGCCGCTTTTTCCCGGGCAGGATTCCCGCGGTATTAAAATTATGGATAATTGACATTATGTTTTAAACGTTTCCTTTTCCTTACAACGTAAGAGAAATACATATTTACTGATGACCATAGCACGATATCTATCAGGAATATGTATGTACAGTTCAGGTATTGCAATAGAAAGATGTTCATAACGCATAATACGCCGCTTATGGATAAAATCAGACTTAAAGCGGAGGATTTTCGAATGCCCATGTCTTGCAGTTTATGATGTATATGGTTACGATCGGGTTTGAAAAGGTGTTTATGATTTCTTATCCGTATCAGCATCACACGTATTACATCAAGCATTGGAACAAGTAACGGTGATACGGCTATGACAAGCGCATTACCGGTCAGCGTTATAAAATCCGGCTTATAACAGGCGTAACGTACAGCCAGGAAACCTAATATAAATCCGAGTGTAAGGCTGCCGGAGTCTCCCATAAAAATTTTACGCCCTTTTCTCGCGCTACCGATCATATTGTAATAGAAAAAAGGAATAAGCACACCTATCGTACTGAACGCAAGCGCCGCGTAGTACCATATCCCGTGAAGCAGGAACAGGGTGCCGTAAATACATAGAGCGAAAATACTTATGCTCGATGCCAACCCGTCCATTCCGTCAATCAGGTTTATTGCATTTACGACGAATATCAATATAAATATGGTTAGCGGTATGCCAATCCACGGCGTTATTTCATGAATACCCAGAAAACCGTAAAAATTATTAATATAGAATCCCGAAATGACGATCAGTACGGATGATATAACCTGTATTATAAACTTGTGGAGATAACGAAGCCCGACAAGATCGTCCTTAACTCCTCCTAAATATATTAACAGCACTCCGCATGAAAAAAAGCTAAATACGGAATGGTTGGGATATAAACCGTTGTACTCGATTCCATCGACATATCTGTAAAAAACACCAATGGAGAACTGCATTGCAAAAAAGATACACGGAATGAATGACACACCGCCAATGCGGGGGACGGATCCTGTATGTGTCTTACGATCGTCATGTTCGTCGTACAGGGAATGTCTTACCGCAATGACAAGTATTTTCGGTATAACGAGTATTGCGAGAATCAAAGAGGCCGCAAAAGCTGTTATAACACATAAGTGGCTTATAATGAATGAATTATACATAGCCGAAATGAAATGAAAAAGTACGTCAGTCCCATAAGAGTACAGGTCAGACATAAAGAAATTGTCTCATATTTTTCGGGCACAAAGATATAAAAGATTTTTTGTATTCTGAAAATATTTCAAAAGATTTTTTTTTGTATTGCGAAAGTCATTATATAATGTTACTTTTGCAGCCGTTAAAATCATTTTTAGAAAAAAAAATATATAATGCCGACAATATCATCAAGGGGGATCGGTATGCCGGAATCCCCCATACGGAAGTTAGTGCCTCTGGCAAACAAAGCTAAATCGAAAGGTATAAAAGTATATCATCTTAATATAGGGCAGCCTGACCTGGCCACACCTGAAGTGGCGCTTGAGGCGATGCGCCGCATTGACCGCAAGATACTTGAATATGGCCCGAGTGAAGGGTTACCGAGTTTCCGGGAAAAATTAGTTGATTATTACCGTAAGTATAAAATAATGGTGGATGTGGACGATATCATCATCACATCAGGCGGTTCCGAGGCCGTTAATTTCTCATTCATGGCATGCCTCGATCCGGGTGACGAGATCATCATACCCGAACCGGCTTATGCTAATTACATGGCTTTCGCTATCTCATGCGGTGCGGTGATAAAGACCATACCGTCGTCTATCAATGATGCTTTCGCGCTTCCTTCGTTCGATAAATTCGAGGAACTGATCACTTCCAAGACAAAGGCGGTGATGATCTGCAACCCGAATAATCCTACCGGATACCTGTATACGCAGGAGGAGATGAACCGGTTACGCGACCTGGTTAAAAAATATGACCTGTTCCTGTTTTCGGACGAGGTATACCGTGAGTTTTGCTATACGGGAGCTCCTTATATTTCCGCGTTCCACCTGGAAGGGATCGAACAGAATGTCGTATTGGTAGATTCGGTTTCAAAACGTTACAGCGAGTGCGGTTTGCGTGTCGGGGCGCTGATTACGAAAAACAAACCGGTTCGCGAAAACGTGATGAAATGGTGTCAGGCGCGACTGAGTCCGCCGCTTATCGGTCAGATCGTCGCCGAAGCGTCGCTCAACACTTCGGAAGAATATATGCTGTCGGTTTACAACGAATACCTGCAACGCCGAAACTTCCTGATAGACCGCCTGAACCGTATTCCGGGATGTTATTCCCCCATACCGATGGGTGCGTTCTACACGGTTGCCAAACTGCCTGTGGATGATGCGGATAAGTTCTGCGCATGGTGCTTGAGCGACTTTTCGTATGAAGGGCAAACGATTATGATGGCGCCGGCTTCCGGGTTTTATACGACGCCGGGATATGGAAAGGACGAAGTGCGCCTTGCTTATGTTCTTAACAGGGATGCGCTGGCGAATGCGTTGACTGTTCTGGAAAAGGCGCTGGAGGCGTATAATAAAGGATTATAACGATGAACTTAGAGCTTTTTCTTGCCAAAAGGATCCATTTCTCCAAAGACAAAGGGAATGACCGGCGCGTGACGCCCCCTGTCGTACGGATTGCCATGGCCGGCATTGCAATCGGGCTGGCGGTGATGATTGTATCTGTTGCGGTCGTAACCGGGTTTAAGAAGGAAGTTCGTAACAAGGTGATAGGTTTCGGTACGCATATTCAACTGACGAATTTTGACAATAACATCTCTTACGAGACAATACCGCTGGCGATTGATGATTCGCTGCGCAATGTACTGGAAAACACGAATGGCGTGCGTCATGTCGAAGTTTTTGCGACAAAGCCGGGTATTATCAAAACGGAAAATGACTTTCAGGGGATTGTGCTCAAGGGTATAGGCGCCGATTTTGATACTGTTTTTTTAAAGAAACATCTGGTTGAAGGGCAAATGCTTCGTGTCGATACGGCGGCGACCCGTAATGACGTGCTTATCTCGCGCAGCACGGCTAATATGTTGCGCCTGGCCTGCGACGATTCGTTTCTCGCTTATTTCGTTGACGGACAGGATGTGCGTGTGCGCAGATTGCATATTACCGGCATTTACGACACGGGGTTTTCGGATTATGACAAGCTTTTTGTCATCTGTGACATCCGGCAGATACGCCGTATAAACGGCTGGGACGATGACATGGCAAGCGGGGTAGGGATTTTCATCGACCGGTATAATGATCTCGACGAATTAACGGACGAACTGCATTTCTCTTTGATCAACAGGAAGGACCGTCTGGGGAATACGTATTATGTTCGATCGGCCAAAGAACTTAATCCGATGATTTTCTCATGGCTTAGCGTGCTGGACTCAAATGTGGGCGTGATCTTGATTCTGATGATTCTTGTATCCGGGTTTACGATGATTTCGGGCCTTTTGATCATCATACTCGAACGTACGAACATGATCGGTCTCCTGAAGACGCTCGGCGAATGTAATAGCAGCATCCGGAAAATATTTCTTTATGTATCGTTTTTCCTTATTATAAAAGGTATGTTCTGGGGGAATGTGATCGGCATATCCGTTTGCCTGCTGCAATCGCATTTCAGGTGGTTCAAACTGGATCCGGAAACGTACTACCTCGATGCGGCGCCGATTGACATGAATCTTCTAACACTCCTGATTATAAACATAGGCTCGCTGGCTGTTTCCATGTTTATGATGATCGCTCCGTCGTTCCTGATTACCAAAATAGAGCCTGCCGGATCCCTCCGGTTTGAATAAAATTCAACTGGAATTTTAAACGGACGATAGATATTTTCAATTTATTTGTATATTTGCACTCTTGTTATGATAGAAAGAATATATATACTTGAAAGTGTAGACCCTCTGACGTTCTACGGAGTGAATAACTCGCATCTGCAGCTTATAAAAAATCTTTTTCCGAAGCTGCGGATCGTAGCGCGTGGCAATGTAATGAAAGTCATTGGCGAAGAGGAGGAGTCGGAAGATTTTCTTAAGAAAATCCGTGAGATCGAAAAATATTGCGAGTCGTACAATTCTCTTTCCGAGGAAATAATTCTCGGTATCGTAAGGGGAGAAAAGATCGTGTCGGAGAAACAGGCGAATCTCATCATTTACGGTATGAACGGCAAGGCGATAACCGCCCGTTCGGAAAACCAGCAGAAACTGGTTAACGCTTTTGACGGGAATGATCTGGTTTTTGCGATAGGACCGGCCGGGTCAGGCAAAACGTATGTCGCGATAGCACTGGCGGTAAGGGCATTGAAAAACAGGCAGGCACGCCGCCTGATTTTGAGCCGGCCGGCTGTCGAGGCAGGGGAGAAACTCGGTTTTCTGCCCGGCGAGATGAAAGACAAGCTGGATCCGTACCTGCAACCGTTATATGACGCCCTTCAGGAAATGATTCCGGCGACCAAACTGAAAGAATATATGGAGAACAATACGATTCAGATCGCTCCGTTGGCTTTTATGCGTGGACGCACACTGAATGACGCCATCATCATTCTGGACGAAGCGCAAAACACCACGACGCACCAGATCAAAATGTTTCTTACACGCCTCGGTACGAACGCAAAAATGATCGTCACGGGCGACGTGACACAGATTGACCTGCCCCCGACAACCCGGTCCGGACTTGTGCAGGCGATGGAAATATTGAAACACGTGCCCGGCATCGGTAGAATAGAATTTGAGAAAAAGGATATCGTGCGCCATAAACTTGTGCAGCGAATCGTGGAAGCATACGAGAAAAAAGAAAAAACAATAAACTCTTAAACAGGACAATTATGAAAGCTTTAACTAAGACGGATTTCCGGTTTCCGGGACAAAAAAGCGTTTATCACGGGAAGGTTCGTGATGTGTATAATATAAATGATGATAAGCTGGTAATGGTAGC
>JAISYY010000224.1 GCA_031269635.1 Tannerella sp.
CGATTCGAGGTAGTTGCGGCCGAAATCACGCGCAACATAGCGTCCCGAGCGGTCATGGTCGTCCCACGTCTGAGAGGCCATTTGCAACGGCACAAGAAGGCATATCAGCGATGCCGCCGTAGCCGTAACGGCCGGAGGCAATTTCGCCCGTTCCAGCAGTTGGGCGATGCCGATTACCCCGATACCGATCCAGATACAAAACGCATAGAATGAACCGGCGTAAGCATAATCCCTTTCGCGCGGCTGGAAAGGTGTCTGGTTGAGGTATAGAACAATGGCTATACCCGTCATGAAAAACAGGAAGAAGGTGACCCAGAAACTTTGTATGCCCGTTTCGCCTTTTCGCAACGCCTGGACTAAAATTCCGATGATTCCGAGTATCAGGGGAAGCATGTAGAACGCATTATGGGCTTTGTTTTCGGTAATATCAAGCGGCATATTATCCTGCGGGCCAAGACGCGCTTCGTCGAGGAATTTGATTCCCGTCATCCAGTTTCCATGTATAATGTTGCCGTGTCCCTGTGTATCATTCTGACGCCCGGAGAAATTCCACATAAAGTAGCGCCAGTACATGAAGTTCATTTGATAGGAGAAAAGGAAGCGCAGGTTTTCGACAAATGTCGGTTTCATAACCGTTTTCGGTTCGCTTCCGGGAGAATTTATTCTGACAGGCGTTCCTTTGACATTTCCCCATTCCTTATATCCGCTTATGTGACTTTCGTCCGCAGAACTGTGCATGCGCGGGAATAACATGCATGTTTCTTCGATGTAAACTCTCCGCCCGTTTTCCGCAGATATAAAGTAACGGTCTTTTTCATTCGGATTTTCCTTTATGACGCGCGTCCATGTCGGGATTCCGGGTTTCTCGACCGAAACGACGCGGTTTCCTTTGGTCTCCCGTTTTTCTTCCGAAACATACGTTTTCCCGTACAGCAGCGGCGTTTCGCCATATTGCTCACGTGCAAGATAGGTGCGAAGCGTAAAGATATCGCTCGGTTTATTCTGGTTCATCGGCGTATCTGCCGTTGCGCGGATCAGGATCAGCGCAAACGTGGAGTATCCGATGAGGATGACCAACAATGATACAAGGATTGTGTTTATTACCTTGATATTTATTTTTTTGTACCGGAACATGAACAGGGTCAGCGCAGCGATGATGAGAATCCCTAACAAATAACCGCTTCCGACGAAAGGTATCCCCAGAAGCGTTATGGAGAGGATGAATGCGATTTTCATGCGGCGCTCATTGACCTGCTCGCGCATGGTTTCCCATATTGCCCAGATCAGGACGCCCGTAATGATTATCATATATGCAAATACCCCTGAATTGTAGGGCAACCCTAATCCGTTTACGAATAACAGTTCAAACCATCCGCATACTTCCACGAGGCTTTGGACAATGCCAAACATCATGATTGCAATCATGGCGAACGATATCAATAATGCAAATACAGTGCCTTTAAGTGTCGGATTGGGATATTTTTTATAATAGTAAACAAGTACGATGGCCGGGATACAAAGCAGGTTCAGCAGGTGAACGCCGATACTCAGTCCCATCAGATACGCGATAAGTACGATCCAGCGGTCGGCATGTGGCGCGTCGGCGTGATCCTCCCATTTCAGGATAAGCCAGAAAACTACGGCCGTGAATAAGGATGACGAAGCGTAAACTTCGCCTTCGACAGCGCTGAACCAGAATGTATCGCTGAACGTACAGGCCAGGGAACCGGCTAATCCGCTGCCGAGGATAAGTATGATTTGTGACGGCGTTATTGCCTTAACATCACTTACGATCAGTTTCCGTGCAAGGTGCGTAATCGTCCAGAAAAGAAATAAAATAGTCAGTGCGCTGAACAGGGCCGACATTGAATTAATCATTTTAGCTGCATTCGCCACATCCGACAGATGGGAAAAGATGTTCCCTATTAACATGAATAGCGGCGCTCCGGGCGGGTGTCCCACTTCAAGCTTATAGGCCGACAGGATGAACTCTCCACAGTCCCAAAAACTGGCTGTCGGTTCGATTGTCATTAAATAGACGGTCGCTGCAATGGCAAAAACAAGCCCGCCCGTAATATTATTCGCTAACTGAAATTTCTTCATTTCTGTATATTGTTTTATAGTTTGACCGCAAAAATACGAAAATCCACTGGTTCTATAACGTATTATTGTCTTTATTTATTGTTAAAGGGGGGAATTTCGTCCGTTTCATTTTAATTTCGCCCTGATCTTTTCGGCTATGGAAGCCAATTCTTCGGGAGAAAGTTTGAGTTTCGGATTGCAGAAAAACATATCCGCTTCCCTGTTCATGGGAATTAAATGTATATGGGCGTGGGGAACTTCAAGTCCCATAACGGTGACGCCAACCCTTGTGCAGGGGATAGCTTCCTTAATCGCTACGGCTATTTTTTTTGCAAAGATCATCATGCGTCCGAGCGCGTCATCGTCGATATCGAAAATGTAATCCGTTTCTTTTTTTGGAATGACAAGCGTATGTCCCGTTGTAACCGGATAGATATCCAGGAACGCGAAAAACTCATCGTTTTCCCCGATTTTATAACTCGGTATTTCTCCTGCAACTATTTTGCTGAATATGGATGCCATGACTGTTATCAATTTATATATTATATACCTAAAGATATTTCGAGGATTTCAAAATTCATAGTCCCGGAGGGTACTTTTATGTCTACGATATCGCCGACTTTTTTGCCTATAAGCCCTTGCGCTATAGGTGTGCTAACGGCAATTTTGTTCTCTTTGAGATTCGCTTCCGAATCGGATACAATCGTATACGACATGACGGATTTCGTCTTCGTGTTTTTTATTTTGACCCTGTTCATAATCTGCACGGCATCTGTTTTTAGCTGTGATTCGTCAATGAGGCGGGCATTGGAAAGCATGCCTTTCATTTGTGCGATTTTAGCTTCAAGAATGCCTTGAGCTTCTCGTGCAGCGTCATACTCTGCATTTTCCGATAAGTCGCCTTTGTCGCGGGCTTCCGCAATCTGAGCGGATATCTCCGGGCGTTTTACCGATTCCAAAAAATTAATTTCGGCTAAAATTTTGTTATAGCCTTCTTCCGACATATAGGTAACAGCCATAATTTTATTTCATTTTTTTTTAGTAGATAAAAAAAGAATCCCGGCCAACATTTGATAGCCGGAACCCAGGTTTGTAATAATTCTGGTGCAAAAATACACGTAAAGTTTAATATAAACAAATCATATAAAGATGCTTTATAACATGTTTTTCTTTATAGCACGGATTTTATGTCATCCTCTATTGTTTCAATGGACTCAATACGCTTGGCCATTTCTCCCTTTTTATTTATGAGGAATAGCGCCGGAAGCTGCCTTACATTGTATATGGCGGCGATGGACGAATAAATCGATTGAGGGTCGCGGACGCTTGTCCAAGGTATGTTTGACGCCGCATTTTTCCAGAAATGAGCGTCGCTGTCTAATGATATCTGGTAGATCTCGAATCCGTGTCCTTTGTATTTGCCGTATAATTCATTTAATTTTATGTTGAAGGTGGGAGACCATTCCGTCTGATAAGCCGTGAAATTTATGAGTACCGCTTTCCCCCGGACGATGTTGCTTAACTTTATCTTGTTATCGTTTATGTCCGGCAGGTCGATATCAATGAAATTCACTTCTTCCGCATCGTCCAGGTTCAGGTTTTTTCTGCGTTCTCCGCGTGTGACCCGCATGGATTGAAGCGCCAGCGATTCGAGCTGTTTGGCGCGCGGACTTTCCGGATAGTAGGCTTTATGGCTTGTCGCCACGGCGCCGTAAGCTTTTGAGTCTGTCCTGTCGTATAAATCGAAGAACCACAGTCCGTCGATCTGCTGGAACAGCGCGAAATATGCAACCGGAGAAGCCGGTGCTCCGAATATGTATTTGAGCGCAATGTCTTTGTAAGAATTTATGGCTTTCAGTGCACTTTCCTGGTACGTGGTATCAGGAATGAGATTCATCCCGCGACTGTCGCGCAGCTTGCGGATTTCATGGTTCGCGTCTAACTGCGCCAAAGTTATTTCCTTGATCGCCTTGCAGTTTTCGGAGCCTTCGACCGTATATGAAGTGGCAAAATTGTGGGCATCGGCTGTGAACACGACGGTTTCGGAAGAATCAATGGAAAAATGAATCGGTAACCGTTGATTTTTTAATTTCAAGCGATAAAAATCCGGGTATTGGGGACGTTTTTGCTTAAATAAAAACTTGCCGTCAGGCTTTAGCTTGAGGGAATCAACGGGTATAACGGTTGATAACCCCGTATTCTCAAGATATAAGATCTGTCCGGTGGCTCCTGCAATAACGCCTTTGACGGTGAACTCATCGGATTTACCGCACCCGCCGATTATAATAAATAAGCAACATGCAGTGACGATTCTGTAGATAAATTTATTTTTCATATATACTTAATTTCCTCAATGTAAATTTTTCATTGTGCTTGCAAAGATACGATAAAAAATAAATAATATGTATGAATTGAAAAAAAATTGTATATTTGCGTCATGAAAAAATATATTTTACCATGTTATATGAAGAAATAAAGTCTATTATAGACAGGGAATCTGAAGCTGTCCGCAATATACCGGTCACGGAATCTTACGGAAAAGCAGTTGATTTGATATTCGAACACGTCCATAAAAGGGGCGGGTCAGTGATTATAAGCGGCATGGGTAAAGCCGGACAAATAGCGATGAATGTAGCTACTACGTTCAGTTCGACGGGAACGCCGGCCTACTTCCTTCATCCCAGTGAAGCGCAGCATGGCGACTTGGGTATTATGCGCGAAAATGATATTATGCTCTTGATTTCCAATTCGGGCAAGACGCGTGAACTGGAAGAACTCGTTTGTTTGTCGCGCGGATTGGTGCCGGAAATTAAATTTATCGTCATCACATCCAACCCGGATAGCCCATTGGCGAAAGAAGCCGATGTTTGCCTGTTGACGGGCGCTCCGGACGAAGTATGCCCGTTAGGCCTTACGCCGACTACTTCGACTACGGTTATGACCGTTATCGGTGACATGCTTGTTGTCAGCGTTATGAAGAGAATCGGTTTTACAAATGCGGATTATGCCAAACGTCATCACGGCGGCTATCTTGGTGAAAAAAGCCGTGAACAAAGTAAATGCTAAAAGAAAACCGGTATGCGTAAAGTAATAGGAATAGGGGAGACGATTCTCGATATAATTTTTGAAAACGGACAGCCGGAGCGTTCGGTCGTGGGCGGTTCGGTTTTGAATGGGATGGTTTCATTGAGCCGCCTGGGGATTCCTGTAACATTCATCAGCGAAGTCGGTGATGACCGTGTGGGAAATATGGTTTGCGACTTTATGTCGGCAAACGGGATGAAAACGGATTGCATAGACCGGTTCGAAGGGCGTAAAAGTCCCGTTTCGTTGGCCTTTCTCGATGCCGACAGGAAGGCCGAATATATTTTCCATACCGATTATCCGGAAAAACGGCTGAACATGCCTTTCCCGGAAATAGAGGAGGATGATATTTTCGTGTTCGGTTCGTTTTACGCCCTGAATCCTTTATACCGGGATCGTTTTGTGGCATTTTTAAAAGAGGCGGAAAAACGCCGGGCATTGATATACTATGATCCCAACTTCCGCGCCGCCCACAAGTCCGACCGTGACCGGTTACGCCGGATGGTTTCCGAAAACTGCGGATATGCGACGATTGTGCGCGGTTCGGATGAAGATTTTTGTAATCTATATGAAAAAACGGATATGAACGAAGTCTATTCGGAAATCATACGGCCACACTGTACCTGTTTGCTGACAACGCATGGTGCAGAGGGCGTAAACCTTTATACGGACAGCGTAACGGCGCATTTCGATTCAAAAAGGATCACGCCGGTAAGTACGATTGGGGCGGGCGATAATTTTAATGCCGGTATCGTCTATGGGTTGATAAAGTATGGTATCGCTCGCCGTGACGTCCCGGAATTGACGGCGGAAGAATGGGCGAAAGTGGTTCAGTGTGGAATAGATTTATCGGCGGAGGTTTGCGGCAGTTACTCAAATTATATATCGCCGGAATTTGCAGCAGCGTACAGGAATATTTAAATTATATATGTTATGAAATCGTATCGAAAAGAATTGTGGTTTGAAACCGACCGTCGCAGGCAAATGCTTAATATTACGCCTGTTGTAGAAAACTGTTTGCGCGAAAGCGGAATAACGGAAGGTTTGCTTCTTTGTAACGCGATGCATATCACCGCGAGTGTTTTCATCAATGATGACGAAAGCGGGTTGCATCATGATTTTGAAGTATGGTTAGAGAAACTGGCGCCCGAAAAACCGTATAACCAATACCGGCACAACGGTTTTGAAGATAATGCGGACGCCCATATCAAACGCACGCTCATGGGGCGCGAAGTCGTGGTGGCCGTTTCCGGGGGTAAACTGGATTTTGGGCCGTGGGAGCAGATTTTCTATGGGGAATTTGACGGGAAACGCCGCAAACGGGTGCTTGTCAAGATTATAGGGGAATAGGAACAAAGCCGGGGGCTTTGTTAATCAAGAATTAAGAATTAAATGTTATGAAACGGATTGCTTTATTTTCAATTTTGGCTGTTTTGGCCGCTTGTGGGGATGACAGGGTAATGCCCGTCCCGACGCCCGATCAGATTGCATGGCACAAAACCGAAATGTATGCTTTTGTGCATTTCGGTCTCAATACGTTTAACGACCTCGAATGGGGTTATGGCAATACACCGGCTTCGACGTTCGATCCCGAAGATTTGAATTGCGAACAGTGGGTGAAACTTTTTAAGGACATCGGCATGCAGGGGGTTGTGATAACCACGAAGCATCATGACGGTTTTTGCCTGTGGCCTACGAAGACGACGGAATACAGCGTGAAAAATTCGCCGTGGAAAGACGGCAAGGGGGATGTCGTCCGCGAGCTTTCGGACGCATGCCGGCGACACGGACTTAAATTCGGCGTCTATCTTTCGCCCTGGGACCGGAATAATGCCGGTTACGGGACGCCCGATTATGTCGAAACGTATCATAACCAGATAAGGGAGCTTGTCTCTAACTACGGCCCGCTGTTTGAATTTTGGTTTGACGGTGCGAACGGCGGCACGGGCTGGTATGGAGGCGCTGACGAACGGCGTTCCATTGAGGCCAAAACCTATTACAATTACGAAAAGGCACGCTGGAGAATAAAGGAAAAGCATCCCGCGGCGATGATTTTCGGGGGTACCGTCCCCGATATAAGGTGGATAGGGAACGAAAGCGGCTGGGCCGGCGATACGCAGTGGAGTATTTATGATTCGGAGCCGGCTCGCGGAGATTATAAAGGTAGTCAGTGGGGCGACGAAAACGCGGCGGGATGGCTGGGCGCGGAAGTCGATGTGTCGGTTCGCCCGGGATGGTTTTATCATGCCCGCGAAGATCACCAGGTGAAGACGCTCAAACAGTTGACGGACATTTATTACCGTAGTATCGGCCATAATGCAAACCTCATACTTAACTTCCCGGTCGCCCTGAGCGGGCGCGTGCATCCCCTTGATTCGGCGCGTGTCACGGAATGGGCGGAAACGATACGCAACGACCTGAAGGAAAATCTCCTCAAGGAAGCAAAAGTGAAAGCGAGCAATGTGCGCAGCCGGAAGTTTGCCGCAAAGAACGTGACGGACGGCGACTGGGATACGTACTGGGCGACGGACAACAGGGTGACGGCCGGGACGCTTACGTTTACGTTTCCGAAACCGGTACGTCTCAACCGCGTGCTGATTCAGGAATACATCCCGCTGGGACAGCGCGTGCGGGCGTTTGTGATCGAAACAGACCGGGACGGCCGCTGGGAAGCAGTCAGCGCCGTCGATTCGACTACAACCGTCGGCTATAAGCGGATTGTCCGTTTCAAAACGGTCGAGGCGGAACGGATGCGGATACGTTTTTCGGACGCTCGCGGCCCCCTGTGTATAAACAATGTCGAAGCCTTCCTGGCGCCCCCGCTGATGGTAGAGCCTTCCGTCAGCCGCGATGCGGCAGGCTTTGTGTCGATAAGTTCGGACGATGTGAATACGGTGGTATATTATACAACGGACGGAAGCAAGCCCGGCAAATCGTCCGCACTGTATGCCGCACCGTTTGAATTTGCCCGTAAAGGAACGGTAAGCGCCGCTTCGTACGATGCCTTGTCGGATAAGTGGAGTCCGGTGACGGTTTGCGAACTGGATGTCCCCGCGTCGTTTTACGAGCTGGATCCGTCCATAAGCGAAGCGGCCGGGGTTGTCTTTGACGGCAACGGTTATTCCGTTTACCGCCTGGCAAAAGAAAAGCCGGAACTCGCCTTCCGTCTGGCGGACGACGCGACCGTCGCCGGTTTCCGCTATACGCCCAGCCAACGGCGCGATGCCAACGATTATATAACCGCTTACCGGCTGTTTATCGACGGACGTAAAGTAGCGGAAGGAGAATTTTCCAATATCGTGAACAATCCCGTCGTGCAGGAAGTAAGGTTTGCGCCCGTGAAAGGCCGGAACGTGCGTTTCACGGCGGTGCGCCTTGCCGCCGGAGCCGCAGCCGGTGGGGTAGGGGAGTTTTCGGTCATTACCGAGTAAGCCGG
>JAISYY010000247.1 GCA_031269635.1 Tannerella sp.
TTTCCGCGATGAAACATCCCGAACCGATGGCATGTACGCGTCCTGCGGGTAAAAAGAATACATCGCCTGCTTTCACGTTGTATTGCCGGAGCACGTCCATAATGCGATTGCTTTCTACAAGGCGTACATATTCATCGGCGTCAATCTGTTGTGAAAAACCGCTGTACAGCACAGCATCCGGCGCTACCTTTATGACGTACCACATCTCCGTTTTCCCAAGCGAGTGATGACGTTTGCCGGCAAGCTCATCATTGGGATGAACCTGTATCGACAAATTGTCACGTGCATCTATGAATTTTACAAGCAAAGGAAACGTATTTCCCGACTGTTGCAGCACTTTTGTTCCAAGCAGTTGCGCCCCGTATTTGTTTATCAGGTCGTCGATTGTTTTTCCTTTCAGGTTGCCGTTTGCGACAACGGAAAAATTCCCGTCAACATGCGAAAGTTCCCAACTTTCGCCGATTTTCACCGAATTGGAAGGGATGCCTTTGTATGGCAATATATCTGTTCCCCCCCATATTATTTCCTTGAAAACAGGATTAAATATAAATGGATAAAGCATATATTTTCATTATTTTATTTGGTACTACTTACACTGTTTCTCACACTTGATTTTATTTATCTTTTATCTTTTTCAACACAATAGCCGAACGCGCCGGGAGATAAAGTTTCAACCATCCTTTCTTTTCACTTTCGTACAGTTTGTCATGTTGAGTAAAATGTTCAATGGCATCATCATTCAAACCGTTTCCTCCAAACTGTTTATCATCGGTGTTAAGCACCACTTTGTATTTTCCTTCCGGTACAAGAAAGCCATAATCGGTAAACGATTTCACCGGATTGAAATTGAACACGAAAACGAGATCCTGCCTCATATAGGCGAGAATCTGGTCTTTGTCGTTGTCCCAGACTTTCCGTATGGCGGTCGCCTGAAAATCTTTCACGCTGCATATCAACCGGAGCATCTCACGGTCAAATTCACCCAGGGAATGATATTTCAAATGCGGATTGTCAACCAGATTCCACTGGCGACGCGCGTATTTATACGACCATCCGTTTCCTTCGCGCGGAAAGTCGATCCATTCGGGGTGTCCGAACTCATTACCCATGAAATTCAGGTAACCTCCGTTGATTGTCGAGGCGGTAACGAGCCGTATCATTTTGTGCAGCGCCATTCCGCGTTCCACCTTGAAATTACGGTCGTCGACGTGCATGTGCCAGTACATCTCGGCGTCTATCAACCAAAAGACAATCGTTTTATCGCCGACCAGCGCCTGGTCATGACTTTCGGCGTAACTGACTGTTTTTTCATCTTTACGGCGGTTTGTCGTTTCCCACCATATTACCGACGGACGCCATTCTTCATCCTTCTTTTCTTTCAGCGTTTTTATCCAGAAATCGGGGATATTCATCGCCATCCTGTAATCAAAACCGAAGCCGCCGTCTTCAAACTTCGACGCAAGTCCCGGCATTCCGCTGACTTCTTCCGCTATCGTAACGGCGTTCGGGCAGACTTCGTGTATCAGTTTGTTTGCCAACATGAGATAAGCTATCGCGTCGCCGTCCTGGCGACCGTTGTAATAATCGCCATAGTTCGTAAAATCTTCTCCCAGGCCATGACTGTAATATAACATGGATGTGACGCCGTCGAACCGGAAGCCGTCGAAGCGATATTCCTCTAACCAGAACTTGCAGTTTGACAGCAGGAAATGCAGCACTTCGTTCTTCCCGTAATCGAAACAAAGGGAATCCCAGGCAGGATGTTCGCGGCGTGCGCCCGCATGAAAATATTGATAGCCGGAACCGTCAAAACGGCCTAACCCTTCCGCTTCGTTTTTCACAGCGTGACTGTGTACGATGTCCATGATTACCGCAATCCCCATGCCGTGAGCGTCGTCAATAAGATGTTTCAGTTCGTCCGGCGTCCCGAAACGCGACGAAGCGGCGAAAAAACTGCTTACATGATACCCGAACGAACCGTAATAAGGATGTTCCTGTACCGCCATAATCTGGATGGCGTTATATCCGTCTTTCGCTATACGCGGAAGAATATTTTTGCGAAATTCTTCATACGTTCCTGTTTTTTCTTCCTGCGACGCCATTCCGACGTGACATTCGTAGATCAGCAGCGGCGATTTTTCAGGGCGGAACGGTTCGTTTTTAAATACATAAGGATTCGCAGGATGCCATACCTGCGCCGAAAAGATTTTTGTCTGTCCGTCCTGCACGACACGCCGGCACCATGCAGGGATTCGCTCTGCGCAGCCACCTTCCCACTCAATGAACAACTTATACAAGTCTCCGTGATGTATTGCGTCTTCGGGGAGGTAGATTTCCCAGTTCCCGTGTTCCGTTTTTTTCAGCCTGTAAGTTTCATTTTTCCCCCAGTTATTGAACGTACCTGTCAGGTAAACCGCCGTTGCATTAGGCGCCCATTCACGAAAAAACCAGCCGTTTTCCCGGTGATGCAACCCAAAGTACAAATAACCTGAAGAGAAATCGGATAAAGACAGGGCGCCATTCCGGGTAATTTCTTTTTCTTTCGCAATGACAAAATTGTGACGTCCCTCAATAGCGTTACTATATGGTTTTAACCACGGATCGTCCTTTATTAATGTAAGCGTTTTCCCGCTCATTCTGTTTCTAAATTTAATCAACACATTAATTTTCAATGGACAAAAATACTTTTAT